>JAJUFW010000297.1 GCA_029263555.1 Alphaproteobacteria bacterium | reverse complement strand
TGCCAGCGGGTCAGCCGCTGGGCCTCCTCGAAAACCCGGTCCTGAGGAACGCCGGCGTCGATCGCCCGATCGACCATGGCGTTGTGCAGCTTCAGCAGGGCGAGCTGCAGTTGCGAGACGATGATGTTCTCGTCGTTCCGGGGATCCCCGATCAGCGCGATCTTGCGGCGGTTCTGCGGTCCCCGCACGTCGCGCGGCAGGTCGTCCTCGTCCGTCGGCGGCGGCGGATTGTTCCCGGGGACGAACGGCTCGCCCCCGCGCCGCTTCTCGATGCGCATCCGGGTCGTCTCGCCGTTGCGGTCCTCATCGTACATGTAGGGCTGGTCGGCAGGCCCGCGGCCGTAGACGCAGTCCAGGTCGAAGCGCGGCGTCCGGAAGTTCACGAGCCGGTTCGGGTCGTTGCGGCGCTGCAGGCTGGACGTCGGATCGAAGGTGATGTCGTGATCGATGAACTGGCCGAGATAGGTGTAGCCCGCGGGGATGTCCGGATTGTCCAGCTCCGGATTGGGGCCGGCGAACTCGAAGGCCTCGTTCGCCAGGTTCTCGATGAAGGCGATCTTGTCGTCCTCCGTTCCGCCCGCCGGCTCCCAGGCCGGCAGGTTCCGGAACATGCGCCCGAACTTGCCGGCATAGAGCGGCGATTCCGGGACTACGATGTCCTTCTGGTTCGATGCCTTGGCATGAAACTTCATCTTTGCTTCCCTCCTCGCGATGTTCAGCGCTGGCTGCTGCGCCGCCGGGTCGGAGCCTTCTTTTCGCCTCTGGGCGGCCGGGCAGGGTCCTGAAGGGAGCGGGGTGCGATCCGCAGTGCCCGCGATGCGGGGTCCGGCGCCAGGGCCGTCCCGCGGCATCGGGTCGGTCCATCGGGTGCGGAAGGAAAGATCGAAGCGGGATGATCCGCCGGAGGGGCGGCTGACGACCGGGCAGCGTGCGGCCCGGTCCGATCCCGTTACGCCTCCCAAGGTCACGCGTGCCGTCGTCGGCACATCGTTTTCTGGCTGCTCCGATGGTCCTCCAAGGCAGGAGAAGGGGTCAATCGGCGAATTCGGCTGAGCAGGGAACGAATTGGGAGCAGGTCCCGACAAATTCGGCGCCGGGCATCGTTACTGCCGCTGGGAGGCATCGGCTTCGTCGAGGGGAGGAACGCTATGCCGACCGGACCGGGTCATTCCGAAACCGCGACCGCAGCTCTTGGCCGGCCGACCAGGCGGGCCCAGCCGCTCATCCTGATCCGGGGCTTCGGCGGCCTCGGGGTCGAGGACGAGAAGCGCATCGCCTATCAGGGCTTCAACGACGGGACGGTCTATCCGCACAAGCGCGGCGAGAACTACATCTACGAGGGCTTGATCCTGCGGTTCATGAAGTCGCGCTGGCAGTACCGGGACGCGACCAACGTCGTCGGCTATTACGGCAGCGCCGTCGAGGCGCTGCCCGGCACGATACCGGACGCGCTCAGCCATCTGGACGCGCGCTATTTCTCGGGCGACCGCATGGTCATCGATCCCGCCATGGCGCTGACGCTTCTCGATCCGGCGCGGCAGGGCGATCCTTTGAAGACCTTGTGGGTCTTCCGCTACTACGACCTCAACGACCGGATGTTCAGGACCTACGGCGAGGCGCTCGTCCGCCTCATCGACTTCATCCGCGCGCTCGCCCAAGACGGCGGCGGCAAGGTGCCGAAGGTCAACATCCTCGCCCACTCGATGGGCGGTCTCATCGTCCGTGAGGCGGTGCAGCGGATCCTTCCCGAACAGGGAAGGGCGCCGGCGGAATGCATCAACAAGATCGTCACCCTGGGCACGCCCCATCGCGGCATCACGTTCCAGATCCTGAAGGAATGGCTGCCGATCCGCGCGGAGGAGGAGCTGGAGCACTTCAATCCGGACCGGCAGGCCGACCCGGAGAACGCCACCGGGTACCTGAACTTCGCCCGGCATTTCCCGCCGGAACGGCTGCTGACCGTGGTCGGGACGAACTACCGCAGCTACGGTGTCGCGGCCTCGAGTTGGATGAACCGGCTGTTCTCCGTCGCCGGCGAGTTCGGGCCCAACTACAACCGGAGCGACGGCCTGGTAAAGCAGTCCTCCGCGCAGATGCCGGGCGCGCCGCGCAGCTTCGTCCACAAATGCCATGGCGGACCGGATTCGCTCGTGACCTCGCGCGAGGCGTTCGAGATCGCGACCCGGTTCTTCTTCGGCGATGTCCGCGTACGCCTGAACCTGGTCGAGGCGAAGGTCTCCCGCGGGCTGGACCTGATCGGCAAGAGCGAGGTGTTTTTCGGCGTTTCGGTCAAGCCGCGCGGCGTGGATTTCGAGCTGTTCCACCAAAGCGCCGAGGCGGAGAACTGCTACGGTCCCTTCTCCCGGCCGGATCTCGGCGACGAGTCTCCGGCCTTCGGGTGGGCCGGGCCCGACCGGCTGATCTGCGAAGGCTGGCTGGACACGAGCGCGATCGATCCCGGCCCCGGCGCCCCGCCCGGCGCGCCGCGCGACATCGTCATGCGGCTCGACATCTATGTCGGCGAGCGGGACCTGTTCGGACTGGGCTTCTCGGACAATGTGATCTTCCGCAAGCAGTACTATGTGCGGGCGGTCCTGGAGCCGAAGCTCACGCTCGCGCTCTATACCGGGGAGGAATTCCGGGACGGGGCGGCCGGCGTGCCGATGACGGAGGTCGAGGGCGGCTGGATCTTCCGGGTCGGCGGCACCGGCTTCGAGGCCGCCTTGCGCATATCCTTCGAGGTCGAGCCGGACGAGGATTGAGCGGGGGCGGATCCCGGCGGGGGATTCCGGGGGCCGGGTTTACTGTCCTCGTGATTTGTCGTTCTGCTGCCACATTGGGGCAATATTTGGATGTCGCAAGACGGATCGGGTGCTTGTCTTGCAATGTCAAGAACGAGGCATGTCTTCATCCGTTTGTACCTTGCGCAGGGGTCGGCATCCGATCTAGGGTCCCGCCGGCCGCACGACAGGAGCGTTCCAGGAGAATTCCTCTGATGACGACATCAGCCAGCCGCCGCGACGTGTTGCGGACCGCCGCAGCGACCGCTGCCTTCTCTCTGCTTGCCGGTCCGGGCCATCGGGCGCTTGCCGCGCCTTCGGGACTGGAATTCGGCCCGGCCCAGCCCTTCAGCTTCGATACCCTGGTCGAAGCGGCGCGGCAGAGGGCCTTGCGCCCCTACGAACCGCCTTACCGTCCGGCGCCGGAGATCGTCCGGAACATCGATTACGATGCCCACGGCAAGATCCGCTTCCGGGCCGAGAACGCGCTGTTCGCCGACGGCCCGGGCGTCTATCCGGCGACCTTCTTCCATCTGGGGCAGTTCTTCCAGAAGCAGGTGCGGATGCACGTGGTCGAGGGGGACGAGGCGCGGGAGATCCTGTATTCCCCCGATTATTTCGACATGCCGGCCGACAGCATCGCCCGGGGACTGCCTCCCGATTCGGGCTTCGCCGGGTTCCGGCTGCAGGAAAGCCGCGCGCGCGACGACTGGAAGACCCAGGACTGGGTCGCCTTCCTGGGCGCATCCTATTTCCGCGCGATCGGAGAACTGGGCCAGTACGGGCTGTCGGCGCGGGGGATCGCCGTCGACGTCGCCGCCCCGGGTCCGGAGGAATTCCCGGATTTCGTCTCCTTCTACATTGCCCCGGCGGCGTCCGAGACCGAGCCCGCCCTGGTCTATGCCCTGCTGGACGGGCCCAGCATCACCGGCGCCTACCGCTTCGCGATCACGCGCGGCGAGGGCGTCGTCATGGATGTGGAGAACGCCCTGTTCCTCCGCGAGGACATCTTCCGGCTGGGCGTCGCACCGCTCACCTCCATGTTCTGGTACGCCGAATACAACCGCGGCCGCATGGTCGACTGGCGTCCGGAGGTCCATGATTCCGACGGGCTCGCCCTCTGGACCGGGGCCGGGGAGCGGATATGGCGTCCGCTCAACAATCCTGGCCGGGTCGTCACCTCCAGCTTCATGGACGAAAATCCGCGGGGCTTCGGGCTGCTTCAGCGCGACCGCAGCCTCGAGAACTATCTGGACGGCGTCAATTACGACCTGAGGCCGTCCGTCTGGGTCGAGCCGCTGGGCGACTGGGGGCGCGGGTCGGTGCAGCTCGTCGAGATTCCGACGGACGACGAGATCCACGACAACATCGTCGCCTTCTGGGTGCCGGAGGAGCCGGCGACCGCCGGCAGCGCGCTCGCCTTCAGCTATCGCCTGCACTGGCTGGCCGACGAACCCTATCCCGCCGCCGGCACGGCGCGCACGGTCGCGACCCGGATCGGCCGCGGCGGCGAGCCGGGCAAGCCGCGGCCGCAGGGCGTCCACAAATTCGTCGTCGAGTTCGAAGGACCCGCGCTCAAGGCGATCGGAAAGGGCGACGAGCCGGCGCCCGTCATCGACGCCTCGCGCGGCAGCATCTCCTACGTCGTCGCGGAGCCCGTGCCCCGGACCGATCGCTGGCGCGTCCAGTTCGACCTGACGGTCGTGGGCGGGGAACCGGTCTAGCTTCGGATGTATCTGTCGCTCGACGGCCGGCCGCTCAGCGAGACGTG
>JAJUFW010000618.1 GCA_029263555.1 Alphaproteobacteria bacterium | reverse complement strand
GGTGGCTTCATGTATCACCTGGAGAACAACCAGGTTTACATCGGCTATGTCGTCGGGCTGGACTACAGCAACCCCTATCTTTCGCCCTTCGAGGAGTTCAACCGCTTCAAGACCCATCCGCTGATCGCGCCCTATTTCGAGGGCGGGCGGCGCATCAGCTACGGCGCGCGCGCGATCAACGAGGGCGGGCTGCAGTCGGTGCCGAAGCTGACCTTCCCGGGCGGCGCCCTGATCGGCTGCTCGGCCGGCTTCGTCAACGTGCCCAAGATCAAGGGCAACCACACCGCCATGAAGACCGGCATGCTGGCGGCGGAGGCGGCTTTCGCCGCCCTGGCCGAGGGGCGGGAAGGGCGGGCCGAGCTCACCGCCTATGCGGAAGCCTTCCGCAAGAGCTGGGTTTATGAGGAGCTGCGGGCCGTGCGCAACAGCCGTCCCGCGTTCCGCTGGGGCCTTCTGCCGGGCACGCTCTACAGCGGGCTCGAGTTGTGGCTGCGCGGCCGGACGCCGTGGACGCTCCGTCACCGCCACGCCGACCACGAGACCCTGCGCCCGGCCGCGGAGGCGAAGCGGATCGACTATCCGAAGCCGGACGGCGTGCTCACCTTTGACCGGCTGTCCTCGGTCTTCCTGTCGAACACCAATCACGAGGAGAACCAGCCGTCGCATCTCAAGCTCAAGGATCCGGAGATCCCGATCGCACGGAACCTGCCCCTCTATGACGAGCCGGCGCAGCGCTACTGTCCGGCCGGCGTCTACGAGGTCGTGCGCGATGCCGACGGCGGCAATCCGCGATTCGTGATCAACGCCCAGAACTGCGTCCACTGCAAGACGTGCGACATCAAGGATCCGGCCCAAAATATCGTCTGGACGGTGCCGGAAGGCGGCGGAGGCCCCAACTATCCGAACATGTAGGCGGGGCACCCTGGTGCGCGGGGACCGTTTCTGTTGCATGTGCCGCTTCGTGCGGCGCAGGCTTCCCGCGGGACGCCTCGATACGAGAAGACTGATATGGCATCTGGACTGACCACCCTTCACGCGCCGCTGACGGGCCTCGCCGTCGTCCTCGCTCTTGCGTGCGGCGGGCCGGCGCGTGCGGAGGCGCCTGTCGGGCAGGCCGAGCCTGCGCGCCTGCCGGAGGCCGGGAGCACCGTCGGCGCCTATCTTGCCTCGAACTTCGCCTTCTCGCACAACGACCTCGAATCGGCGGCCCGCCTGATGAAGGTCGTGCTGGACCAGGATCCGCAGAACATGCGGCTCCTGCGCCGGACCTTCGTCATGGCGCTGGGCGGCGGCGACCTCGAGCTTGCGACGACGCTCGCCGACCGCGTGCTGGCCTCGGAACCGTCCGATCAGCTGGCGGGCCTCGTTCTTGCCCTCGACGACGTCAAGGTCGGGCGGCTCGAGCCTGCCCTCGACCGCCTCTCGTCGCTGGGGCGGGACGGCGTCGCCCGTTTCGTTCTCCCCATCATCGAGGCCTGGCTCAGGATCGGGACCGGCGACCGGGATGGTGCGGTCGCAGCGCTCCAGGCGGAGATGGAGACGCCCGGATTCGCGCCGCTCGCGCTTCTGCACAAGGGGCTTGTCCTGGACTGGGCGGGCGACCTGCCGGCGGCGCGGGAAGCCTATGAGGCAGCGCTGCAGCAGGGGGTCTCGGTCCAGCTCGTCCAGGCGCTGGGGTCGCTTTACGAACGCGTCGGCGAAAGGGACGAGGCCCATGCCCTCTACGCCCGCTACCTGACCGGCAATCCCGAGAACATCATGCTGGAGCCGGCGCTGACCCGCCTCGACGCAGGTGGCGAGGCGCGGCCGCTGATAGGATCGCCGGCCGAGGGCATCGCCGAGGGACTGTTCCAGATCTCCTCCGCCCTCATCCAGGAGAATGCGGGCGATCTCTCGCTCGCCTATCTGCAGATGGCCCTCCATGTGCAGCCGGATCATGCCCTTGCCGGGGTGATGCTGGGCGACCTCCTGGCCTCGCGCGGGGAGCTCCAGAAGGCGCTGGACGCCTATGAGAATGTGCCCTCGGCCTCCCCGGTATCCTGGGTGGCGCGGCTCAATTCCGCGCGCGTCCTGCACGAACTTGGGCGCCCGGACGAGGCGGCCGAGCTGTTGAGCGCCATGGCGGAGGAGCGGCCGGACCGCAGCGATCCGCTGATCGCGCTCGGCGATCTCTACCGCCAGGAGG
>JAJUFW010000554.1 GCA_029263555.1 Alphaproteobacteria bacterium | reverse complement strand
TGTTCTTGGCGATGACGAGGGTGTCCGGAGGGGTGGCCGCCATGGCGGGTGCAGCCAGGGCGAAGAACAGGGCTGTGGCGGTCCGTGCAAGTGTCTTCATCAAGGATGCCTCCGTTCGATCCGGACGTCCGGCGCTCGACCGGGCGGTTCGATCATCCGAATTCGGTATCGGCCCTGCATGTTCGTTCAACCCGGTCGGGATGTCACGGCGCATTTAGTCAACCTTAGATGCAAATGTAATTTAATTTCGCGATTGCCGATAATTATTTCCGGCATCCGTTCCGCCATGCTAGAAAATCGCCGGCAATCTGCCGCGGAACCACATGCATCGAGCCCGGGGGAGCAGCGTGCGCATGGCGAAGCGGAACGACCATACGCGGATCCTGATCTACAGCCATGACAGCTTCGGGCTCGGCCATCTGCGTCGCTGCAGGACGATCGCCCATCATCTGGTCGACAGGCACAAGGACATGTCGGTCCTGATCCTGTCGGGATCTCCGATCATCGGCAGCTTCGATTTCCGGACCCGGGTGGACTTCGTCCGGGTGCCCGGGGTCATCAAGCTGCGCAACGGGGACTACACCTCGCTCAATCTTCACATCGACATCGGCGACACGCTGGCGATGCGCGCCTCCATCATCGAGCACACGGCCGAGGTGTTCGATCCGGACCTCTTCCTGGTCGACAAGGAGCCGCTCGGGCTCCGGGGCGAGGTGAAGGGGACGCTGGAGATGCTGCGCCGCCGCGGCACGCCTCTGGTGCTCGGCCTGCGCGACGTGATGGACGAACCGGCGCTGCTGGCTCCGGAATGGGAGCGGAAGAACGTGCTGCCGGCATTGCAGGACCTCTACGACGCGATCTGGATCTATGGGCTGCCGGAGGTGTGCAATCCGCTGGAAGGGCTGGATCTGCCGGACAGCGTGCACAGCAAGACCCGCTATACCGGCTATCTGGCGCGGGCCGCGTCACCGGGCGCCGCACAGAACCAGCTGCCCTTCGACGGCCCCTTCATCCTGGTCACCCCCGGCGGCGGCGGCGACGGCGAAGGCATGGTCGACTGGGTCCTGCGGGCCTACGAGACCGACCGGAACCTGCCCTATCCCGCGCTGATCGTGCTGGGTCCGTTCATGCAGCGGGACTTCCAGGCCCAGTTCGTGGCCCGGGCCGAGGCGCTGCCCGACGTGGCCGTGATCACCTTCGACGCCCGCATCGAGAATCTTCTGCAGCAGGCGGTCGGGGTCGTCGCCATGGGCGGCTACAATCTTTTCTGCGAAATCCTGTCGTTCGACAAGCGGGCGCTGCTCGTGCCCCGGACGACGCCGCGGATGGAGCAGTACATGCGGGTTTCCCGGGCCCGCGAACTCGGGCTGGTCGCGATGCTGGAGGACGACAGCAAACGGCAGGCCGACCGGATGGCGGACGCCCTCCGCCACCTGCCCGATCAGCCGCGCCCGTCGGAAGTCGTGATGCCGGGCCTTCTCGACGGGCTGGAGAATGTCAGCCGGATGGTCCGCAGCTTGGTGGGGGCGGTCGAGGATGAGCCCGTTCCGATCCCTTGAACTGGATCCCGCGTCCGGTGCCGCCCCGGCCGGCGCGGGCCGCCGGAACGCCGCGGGCCGCGGCTGATGCGGATCGCCTTCTATGCGCCGATGAAGGCCCCCGATCACCCGGTCCCCTCGGGAGACCGGCGCATGGCGGGCCTGATCATGGCAGCGCTCGCGTCCTCGGGCCACGAGGTGATCCTCGCCTCCCGGCTGCGCAGCTGGACGGACGGCACCGACCGTCGCCGGCAGGCCCGGATCCGCGCACGGGGCCGGCGGATTGCGGAGGCTCTGGTCGCGCGGTGGCGGGCGGGCAGGCGGCCTGATCTCTGGTTCACCTACCATCTCTATCACAAGGCGCCGGACTGGCTGGGTCCGGCGGTCGCGGACGCGCTGGGCATTCCCTATGTCGCGGCCGAAGCCTCCCATGCGGGCAAGCGGGCGGAGGGCTGCTGGGGTGAGGGACACGCAGCCGCCCTTGCCGCGATCCGACGGGCGGACCTGTTGTTCGCCATGTCCGCGGTGGACGCATCCGGACTGGTGCCGGTGCTGCCCGATCCGGGCCGGCTGCTGCGGCTCCCGCCCTTCCTGGATGCGGCGCCTTTCGCCGCCGCCGCGGCTACCCGCCACGAGGCGCGCGCACGATGGTGGCAGGGGCAGGAGGGGGCGTGGCTTCTCGCCGTCGGCATGATGCGGGAGGGGGACAAGCGCCGCTCATACGAGGTTCTGGCCGATGCCCTGGCGCGGATCTCCGACCGGCCCTGGCGCCTTGCCCTGGCCGGGGACGGCCCCGCCCGGGAGGCGGTCCTCGCCCGCTTCGATCCGGCCCGCGTCCGGCATCTCGGCTTGGTTCCGGCGGACGCGATGCCGTCGCTGATGGCGGCGGCCGATCTCCTGGTCTGGCCTGCGGTCAACGAGGCATACGGGATGGCGCTCCTGGAGGCGCAGGCGGCGGGGCTTCCGGTCGTCGCCGGAGCGTCCGGCGGGGTCGCCGACATCGTGCAGGA
>JAJUFW010000711.1 GCA_029263555.1 Alphaproteobacteria bacterium | reverse complement strand
GGTCCGCGCCTTCCTCGACCACCTCGGCGAAAGCTTCGGTCCGGAGCCCTATTGGGACCGCGACTGCAGCGCCCGGGGCGGTGGTCGGGCGGGAGATTAGCCGCCCGTCCCGACGCCGAGGCCGGCCGCGGTCAGCCCCGCCGCCATGATGATCAGGCTGGCCCCCACGGGACGGCCGATCCGGGGGCCCCAGGGGCTGTTCTTCTCGAGCGCCATGAACGCGCCCAGCGCCAGCATCCATCCGATGCTGCCCATCCCGACCGCCATCATCACCAGCATCAGGGGCCAACAGCATCCGACGCAGTAGACGCCGTGCGACCAGCCCAGGCGGAAGCTTTCCGGCAGGGGGCGCCGGCCCTGCCAGCGCGCGGTGACGAAGCCGAGCGGCGACCGGCACGCATCCAGGCAGCGGTATTTGAGGGACGTGAACTGGAACAGCCCCGCGCACAGCAGCACCGCGGCGCCGATCAGCCATCCGTTGAAGGTGAGCCACACCGACCGGCGGACCAGCTCGCCCGCGGCAAGCCCTAGGGCGTGGGCCGCTATGCCGAAGGCGGTCCATGCCGCCAGATAGCCGGACAGAAGCGCGGTCACGAGCGTGCCGCCCCGCGGCATGGCGAAGGTCATCCGCCGGAAGACCATGACCAGAGGCAGGGTCGTCGGCAGCATCGTGGCCGCCGTCATCAGGACCCAGCCGGCGACGAAGATCAGGCCGGGGACCAGGACCTCTCCGCCCGGAAGGGAGGCGCAGAGGCTGGCAAGCAGTCCCTGCGTCGTCCAGTCGTGATACAGATAGCGCGAGTAGGGAGACATGTCCCAGAGCAGCAGCGCCACCCATGCCAGTCCGACCGTGCCGGCGAACAACGGCAGGAAATATCGGTCGTAGCGTGTCAGCCCGCGCATCGTCCCGCCCTCGACCGACCGTCCGGTCAGCCCCGCAGCTCAAAATACCCCTGGATCGCGTTGTGGCCGGAAAGATCAAGGTCGATGCCCAGTTCCGGTTCGGCCATTCTGAACCGCGATGCCTTGCTGACATAGGCCGGTGAGCCCGGGATTGTCGAGAAGATGCTTTCGACCAGCCGGGTGGGCTCGCCCGTCGGGCCGCGATAGGGCGCCATCTCCGCTTCCACGGCGTCACCGATGCGAAGGATGCCTGCCCCCTCGTCGACGGTGAAGGTCATGGGCGCGCGCCGGACGGCGACTTCCTCGCCGACCAATTGGGCCAGCTGTTCCAGGGGGCCGCCCAGCTCACCCCGGAAGACCTTCAGCAGGGCTTCCTCCTGGGCAGGTGTCGCTCTGTCGTCGATATAGCGGACGGCCCGGAAGTTGCCCGCCAGGATGTTTCCGGGAATGAATACCGATACCCCGTACAGCAGGCCCGACACGTCGATCCCGTCGACCTCGCCGGACTCGAAGCCCTGCCACGAGACGTCCTCGGCGAGGTTCTTCTTCTCGACGGTGTAGCCGAGTTCCTCCTCGAGGAGGTAGCCGACGACGGCGGCGTCGGCCTCGTAGCCGACCCACGGGTTGATCGCGATGTTGACGGTGCCCTTGCCGCCGCCACCGCCGCCGCTGTTGCACGCGGCGAAGGCCAGGGCCGCGACCGTCG
>JAJUFW010000365.1 GCA_029263555.1 Alphaproteobacteria bacterium | reverse complement strand
CCTGCCCCCGCAACCAAACATCAAGCCCGGACAGGACATCACCCCTGACCGGGCTCTCGTCGTTTTACCCGACATAGGTCCGGTGCCAGCGCCATGACCGGATCACAGCCTCGAGACCGTCCCAGCCTCGGATCGGCAGGACACCTGCCTGGTGACGTCCACCGTGTCGCCGAGATCTTCAAGCCACGCAGCGCGGGCGAACAATTGACCCGCATCAACAAGATTGTCCCAGCACCAGGATGCGATCTGGCACGAACGCCGTGAAACGCCCATTGAACCGGGTTGCGGTGAGCAGGGGCAGGTATACGATAGCAG
Source organism: Alphaproteobacteria bacterium (assembly GCA_029263555.1). GTDB lineage: Bacteria > Pseudomonadota > Alphaproteobacteria > DSM-16000 > Inquilinaceae > JAJUFW01. The sequence goes on along the minus strand of JAJUFW010000365.1, from coordinate 3,599 downwards.
TTACGTGAGGACTATCGCCGTCGGCAAGCGGGACCGCCCGGTCCGTCACGACCGGCCCCGCGCCTGCCGACGACAGCTAATAGTAGATGCGGACCTGATGAAGGTCGCCGCCCAGCGCGTGCAGCCGCTCGATGATTTTGTCCGTCAGGACGGTGCCTTCGCCCAGCAGGGTCAATCCGGTCGGGCTTGCGACGTTCTCGGCGATCACCATTCCCGGCTTCAGCTCGGCCAGCAGCATCGGCTTCGACGGCAGCCGGGGCGCTGCAACCGGGGTGGCTTTGGGGTTGACCGGCAGCACCGTCGTCGGAGTGGGAGCCTTCACGTCGAGGGTGTCGTTCGGAGCCGTCGTGGTGCGAAACGGCTTTGCCGCATCCCGCAATACCCATGCCGGCCGCGGTTCGCGCGACGCCGACTCCAGGCTGTCTCCGGTGCCCTTCGGCAATGCGACCTGGCGGTATTCTTCCGCCGTCTTCAACGCCGCCGGCGTGACGATCGCATGTTCCAGGCGTTGTGCCAGGGTCTTCGCCGAGCAGGGTTTCACGAGAACGTCGTTCGCATCCAGCGCCTGGGCCGCCTCGACCACCGCCCTTTCGGCATGACCGGTGAGCAGGACGACCGGCAGATTCCGCCTGCTGCCGAGATCGCCGACCCGGATCTGCTGCAGAAGCTGCAGCCCGGTGATGCCCGGCATCCGATAGTCCGTGAGCACGCAATCAATGCTGCCCCCGCCCAGGATTCCGAGCGCATCCACACCGTCCTTCGCCTGGACGATGTCCGTGAAGCCGGCACGGTTCAACAGGCGCGTGACCGTGGTGCGGAGAAAGGACAGATCATCGACGATCAAAAGGCGGCGCCCGGCCGCGAACAAGCTCATGCAGCGGATATCCTGGTTCGGACGATCAGGAGGCGGCATTATCGGGTGCAGAAATTGCGAATGGATGAATACCCGGCCGCGACGTGCCGGTTTCAAGGCCGGTGTTCGGCCGAGGGCGTGCCGTCGACGCTGTCTTGAAAGGGACGGAGCCTACGCATCCTGCCGGGCGTCGAGCACGCCCCGCACAAGGTTGACCAGGGCCTGGCCGACGATCGGCTTCTGGGCGAATGCGCGCACGCCGATCTCCTTCGCCCGCTGCTCATCCACCATGGCGCTGAAGCCGGTGCAGAGGACGATGGCCACGTCCGGACGGATGCGCAGCATCTCCTCCGCCAAGGTGATTCCCGACATCCGAGGCATGGTCTGGTCGGTGATGACGAGATCCCAGCGCCGGGGCCCGGCCCGGAAGGCGTCGAGCGCGTCCGGGCTCCCCGCCATCCGGTCGACATGGTAGCCGGCACGTTCCAGCATTCTGGCCGTCGCGTTGAGCACCAGGGGGTCGTCGTCGACGAGCATGATGCGTTCACGGCCCCGGCCGGCCGCCGCGTCGGCGTCTCCGGTCGCCGGGTCGGCGCCCTGCTCGACCATGCGCGGCAGGAAGATCGAGAAGGTCGTGCCGGCGCCGACCCGGCTTTCGACGACGATTGCACCGCCGTGGCGCATCACGATGCCGTGGACGGCGCTCAGCCCCAGGCCCGTTCCGGCACCGACCTCCTTCGTCGTGAAGAAGGGTTCGAACATGCGGCTCATCGTCTGGTAGGACATGCCGCATCCGGTATCCTGAACGGTCAGCCGCAGATGCGGGCCGGGGGTCAGCAGACCGCTCCAGAGCGTTGCCCCGGACCCGTCGGCCTCCGCCAGGATCCGGATCGGCTGGCCGGTCGCATCCCTCTTTTCGGTCGCAAGCCCGTGGGCGAAGTCGCCCTTGATCTCGACATTCTCGAGTTCGACCGTGATCCTTCCGGTCCGTTCGCCGATCGCATGGCACGCATTGACCCCCAGATTCATGATCACCTGATTGATCTGGGTCGCATCGCCGACGATGACGGGGTGATCGCAATAGCGCCGTTCGACCAGTTCGATCGTGGCCGGCAGTGTGGCTCGCAACAGCGTCACGCTTTCCTGGACGATGTCGTCGACGCGAACCGGTTTGGCCTCGTCCGGGTGATGGCGGCTGAAAGCCAGGATCTGCCGAACGACATTCGCCGCGTGGTTGCCGGCGGTCGCGATCTGCTGCACCGCCTGATGGGCGGGATGATTTTCGTCGAGGTCGTAGAGCGCCAGTTCGGCATTGCCCAGAATGCTGGCCAGCACGTTATTGAAGTCGTGTGCGATCCCGCCGGCGAGCGTGCCGATCGCCTGCATCTTCTGCGACTGATGCATGCCGTCCATCAGCGCCTGGCGCTGCTCTTCGGCGAGCCGCCGTTCGGTGATGTCGGCAAAAGTGACGACGATTCCGCCATCGGGCATCGATCCCCATTCGAGTTCCACGACGCGCCCCGTGGAAAGGCGGAGCTCGAGCCGCGGCTCGGCCAGCACTTCGGCCGCGATCCTGCCATCGGGCTCGATGTCGCCGAAATCGCCGCGACGGGCCTGGAACATGAGAATCCCGTCGAGATCCTGGCCGGTCTGGCCGAGTTCCTCAGGCAATTCGAGAATGGCCAGGAACCGGTCGTTGCGCGTCACCAGCCGGTATTCGGCATCGAACACCCCGACGCCCTGGCTGATATTGTCGAGCGTCGCCTGCAGCTGCGCTGACTTCGCGGCCAGTTCCGTTTCGCGTTTCTTCAGCTCCGTGATATCGCTGTGCACGCTGACGCAGCCGCCGTCGGCCGTTGCGTACCGGGTCACGCGGATCCAGCGTCCATCGGACATTTCGATCGTGTGATCGCCCTCGGCCTCGAAGTCGAAAAGGTCGACCCGACCGGCATCGGCCGGATCGGTGAAGCCGGCATATTGGCCTCGATAGGCGGCTTCGATGGCTAGCTGATCGAAGGCGGCGCCCGGCACGATCATCTCGCTGATCGAAAAGTAGATGTCCCGCAGTTTTCGGTTGGCGATCAGCAGCTTGCGGTCGGCTCCATAGAACATGAAGCCTTCGGAGATGCTTTCGATCGCCTCGTGGAGCCGCGCTCGTGCCTCACGCGCTTCCCGTTCGGCCGCGGTGGCGACCTGAAGCAGATGTCGTGTCCGCCTGGTTTCCCGGATCAGCAGGCCGATGAAGATCGCGCCGCCGGCGAGAGCGCCGAACAGCGACAGGCCGACCTGCCAGTACCGTGCCCGGAATGCATGCCGCTCCGCCTCGATCTTCGCGCTGTCGTGCTCGATGGCCGCGAGCACGACGTCGTGCAGCGGCCCGGTATGGGACATGAGCCGGCTGCGGATCGCTTGATATGTGACAACATCGTCCGGCCGGAGCGACAGTATCTGCTTCTCGATCGCCTCCAGGTCCGCCTGGATGCGCAGGATCGTCGCTTCGAGGCCAGGGACGTTGCGCAGAGCTTCGGACTGGGATCCGGTCAGCAGCACCGGCAGCCGGCTCCAGAAGAGGTCGAACCGCATCGCCAGATCGCCATGGGATGCCGGTTCCACTTCCGAGAAATACCGGTCGAGCGTGTGGACCAGACGCTGCATCTCGAGCTCCGCCTGGGTTATCAGCCAGGCATTGATCTTGTACTGAGCGTCAAGCGCCAGACGGTGGCGGTAGATTTCGTTGAGGCCGATG
>JAJUFW010000073.1 GCA_029263555.1 Alphaproteobacteria bacterium | reverse complement strand
CCTCTGCCGCCTGCCGTTCGAAGACGGCATGGCGGACATCCTCCGCATAGGCCAGCAGTTCCTCGTAGCGACGATTGATGCGCCGGATCAGGCGGTTCAGCGATGACAGAAGCCGGCCGATCTCGCCGCCGCTCTGGTCGGCCGCGACGGCCGTGAAGTCGCCGTCGGCGATCCGGCCGGTCAGCGTCTCGGCCAGCCGAAGCGGCGCCACGACGAAGGCACCGGCGAGAAAGCGCAGGACCTCGACGCCCAGGACCAGCGAAATGACGAGCGCGAGGGCGAGGTCCCAATGGACGCCCGCATATAGTTCCATATGGGCGGCCATGTCCTGGCCGAGGACGATCCGGCCCGCGGGCGCGCCCTGATTCTCCAGCTCCAGCACGACGGTGGGGGTGTAGTGATCCGCCCCGTTCGCGGCGCCGTTCCGTGCTGCTACCCGGGAATGGACGATCCGGCCGTCCGGATCCAGGACGTGGACGTAGAGGATGTGAGCGTTCTCGGCGAGGGTGGCGTCGAGAAGCTCGTCCATCCCGTACAACTCGGCGAGAGGAATGCCGAACGCCAGCGCGCGCTCGACCTGGAAGGCCAGATAGCGCCCCTCCGTTTCGGTCTTGCGCGTGACTTCCGGGCCGAGGCTGGTTCGGGTGGCGCCCAGGGTCGCGACGAAGACGGCAAGCCAGGGAATGACTATGAGCCCGATCGCCGCAATGGCGAGCCGTCTGGTCAGGCCTCGGGGCAGAAAGCTCAGCATCGCGAGGTCAGGCGGTTTCGTCGAGATGGGTCACGGTACGGCTGGCCTCCCGCAGGAGGCCTACCGTGCGCCCGACGGCTTCGCCGAATGGCTTCAGCGCGGGAGACGTCTCGACGGACCGCTCGATCTCTTCCTGGGTTTCGGCTGCGCGCAGCCGTTCGACGCCGCGGGCCGTGGCGTCCAGATGCTCGCGAAGGTCGCGGGTGAGGAGGCCCGCCGTCACGAAGGCGGCACCTGCCGCAAGCAGAGTGAAGATGCCGGCCACGGCGGCGACCGGCTTGAAGGCTTCGACCTTGCGGAAGCTGAAATAGGCGCGGGCCACCCGGATCAGGACGCCGCCGACGGGCTGCTGGAAGCTGTTGACGATCGGCGCGCCGATCACGACCTCGTCGTTCCGGAAGCGGATCCAGGGCTGGGTTTCCAGCCCCCGTTCGGGCAGCCAGTCGCCGGGTATCTGGTCGCCGACGATCTGGGGATCGGTGCTGAACAGCCCGCGGCCGCCCTCACCGAAGACGACGATCGACGAGATCCCGAGATTCCGGGCGCGCTCGCGTTCGATCAGCGCCTGCGTCTCCTGGACTGCGGTCAGCGGCAGGCCGAGATTGAGGCTGCCTTCGAGCACGTCCCGGATGTCATGGGCTACCGCCGACAGCCGGTCGGCGACCAGGGTGGTGTAGTTCGCCTGCAGAATATTGAAAGCGATCGCGCAGAAGAGTATGACGCTAAGCCCGATGGGTGCGAGCAGGATCGCAAACATCCTCATTCGAAGAGACGTCAGCACCATGTGCTCCGTTTGCGGTGATCTTGCTCATGGCGGATTCGGGACTGCGATCGGCGGACGTCGCCGAAAGCTGCGCGGACGTGCTTCGACCAACCGATCGCGACTCATCTTATAAGTTGAAGCATTAATCAAGAGTTTAAGCTAAAAATGGCCCGACCGACGCGAAGGGTGCCGGTTGTCCTTGCCCATGGCATCGGAAGCGGAGTTCCAGGCTGATGATTTCCGAAGCGGCGACAAGCCCGCATTCCGGCTTGGCCTGACCGACCGGACTTCACTTTTTCTTTATTTCGTTCCGGGAGCTTCGCTTCCCATTCCGGTTCGAGTCCCCGTCGGAGCGCCAAGTGGCCGATCTTTCTTCCTCCCGCCCCCGGTCCGTTTCCGCGGGCGCCCGCGCCGTCGTCGAAAATCCAGTGTTCCAGCGGGTCGTCATCGGCGCGATCCTGATCAATGCAGTCGCCCTGGGGCTGGATACGATGGTCTCCGTCCGGACCGTCGCAGGGCCGGCGCTCGAGGCGCTCGACCGCATCTTCCTGGCATTCTTCATCGCCGAGATTGTGCTGCGCCTGGTCGCGTACCGCACCGCCTTCTTCCGGAGCGGCTGGAACCTATTCGATTTCGCGGTGGTGGCGGTCTCGCTCGTGCCCAATGCGGGACCGCTCACCGTCGCCCGCGCGCTGAGAGTTCTGCGCGCCTTCCGCCTCATCAACGCGGTTCCGCAGATGCGGGCCGTGATCGCTGCGCTCGTCGCGTCGCTGCCGGGCATCGGGGCGATCGCGGCCGTGCTTGCCCTCATGCTCTATGTCAGCGCCGTGATGGCGACGCATCTGTTCGGCGGCGAGTTCCCGGATCGGTTCGGTTCGCTGGGGATGTCGCTTTTCACGCTTTTCCAGCTGATGACCCTGGACGGCTGGTCGGCCGAGATCGTCAAGCCGGTCATGGACGTCCAACCCTGGTCGATCCTCTTCTTCCTCGCCTATATCCTGGTCGCCACCTTCGCCGTGCTGAACCTGTTCGTCGCGATCATCGTGGACTCGATGCAGCAGCTGCACCGGAGCGGGGTCGAGGAAGCCGCCGCGGAGGCTGCTGCCGTGGAGGCGGGGGAACTGCGGGCCATCGCCGACCAGCTTGAGGCCATCAGGGCGGAGCTGAAATCCCTCGACGAACGCCTTTCCGTCCGGTCTCGCGACTAGGACATAAGGGGGCCCGCAGTGCGGCGGCAGACCCGTTCTGCGGTTCCTAAGACAAGACAATCCGCATGAACATCAGGGGCGGATTCAGGGCGCCCACCCGGCCACTATCGTCGGCCGCCGATGCGGCGGAAGGCGGATCGATACAGTCGTGCCCCTGCCGCCGGTGCTGTCGATAGTCAGCGTTCCCTCGTGAAGGCGCACGAGCGAGACGTCCAAGGGCAGGCCGAGACCGGTGCCGCCGTTCTGGCGGGAATATCCGCGGGCCGCCTGCTCGAAGGGCTGCATGAGGCGGGGGATGTCCTCGCTGGCGATCCCGATGCCGGTGTCGCTGATCACGATTTCCGACACGCCGTCCTTGTCGATCTGCAGCCGGATCGACACCTTCCCGCCCCTGGGGGTGAACTTCACGGCGTTGGAAAGCAGGTTGAGGAGGATCTGCTTGAGCGCGCGGGGATCGGCGAAGGAGCGGGAGATGCCGTCGGGCAGCTCGACCGAGAGGCGGATATCCTTGTCCTCGGCGGCCTTCTGTATGAGCTGTACGGCGCCGCGGACGATCGGCCGCGGATCGACGAGGGTCGGGTTGATCTCCAGCTTGCCGGCTTCTGCCTTGGTCACGTCCAGTATGGTCGTGATCAGGTCCAGGAGATGCGTTCCGGCGCTGTGTATGTCCTCGGCATATTCCCGGTACTTGGGGTGACCAGACGGGCCGAGCATTTCCTGCCGGTGCAGGTCGGAAAGGCCGATGATGGCGTTGAGCGGGGTGCGGAGCTCGTGGCTCATCGTCGCCAGGAATCTCGACTTGGCGACGCTGGCCTGCTCGGCCCGCGAGCGGGCGATTTCCAGGGCCGCCAGATTGGCCTCGATCTGCCGCTGGAGGCGCTGGGCGCTCATGATCAGCAGGCCGACGATGGCAAGCGGCGTGCTGATGACCGAAACTAGGAAATGAATCTGCTGGGCTAGGGTCGGCGCGAACAGGTCCTGTTCAGCGGGCCCCAGGGTAGCGGCCCCGGCGCGCCAGAGCAGTGTCAGCCCGACGAATCCGAAGAGCGCGGCAGCCGTCACGGCCGTCCCACCGACCGTCCGGGCCGGTCCTCTGATAAGTTCAGCCATGCACAGAAAAGATATGGCTGAGAATATCGTGGACCCGATCGCAATGCGCGCGGTGAGATCGTCGATGACGTAAGTGTTGTAAGAGATGACCAGGGTGGTCCCGGCAATGACGACGGCGGTCGCCCGCCAGCGCGTCGGGCGGCCGTCGAAGGCCCGGATCCCGTTCCAGAAACCGGCGATGCTGGCGACTAGAAGATCGTTCGCCACGACGATCGAAAACAGGTCCGGAATGCGGTCGCGGCACAGCGCTCCCAAGAGGCCGATGCCGAGCAGCGCCGACGCCACCGCCCAGTGACCCAGTCCCGGCATCGTCCGCTGCATTCGCCAGAAGATGACGACCATGCCGGCCACGGCAAGCGCCAGCATGACGTTCACGGCGACGAGGGTACGGATATCCAGGATCATGGACGCAAGGGGGTACGCCCGATGCGTCTAACGCACCGTTAATGTACAGGCCTGTTAATCGCAAGGCTCGTCTGCGCCGGGCGCGCGGGTCATCGCCTTGCGGCCGGGGTCCACCCGGCACCGCTGCACCTCGGAGCGCGGGCCCCGGGCAGCCTCGTCATGCCAGCCGCCGTGACAGGCCCCTAGCGGATGCGCGGGCTGAACACCATCAGGCTCAGGATCTCGAAAAGCACCTGCGCCGCGGCGTGCGCCGTGTTGGTCGTGGCGTCGTATTGCGGCGCAACTTCGACCACGTCTCCGCCGCAGAGATTGACGCCTTTCAGACCCCGGATGAGTTCCAGCACCTCCCGCGTCGTGAGCCCGCCGATTTCGGGCGTGCCGGTCCCGGGGGCGAAGCTGGGGTCCAGACTGTCGACGTCGAACGACAGATAGGCAGGCCCGTCGCCCACGACCGCTCGCGCCTTCTCGACGATCGCCGGAATGCCGAGACTGGTGACTTCCTCGGCATGGATGACGGTCATGCCGGAGGCGTAGGAGAATTCCCAGAGATATTCGGAGGAACCCCGGATCCCGATCTGGATCGTCCGCGTGGGGTCCAGCACCCCGTCGAGCACCGCATTCCGGAACGGGCCGCCATGATGGAACCGGGTCTGGTCGAACGGGCCGCCCGTGTCGCAATGGGCGTCGATATGGATCAGGCCGACGGGCTCCTTCTTCCCGATCGCTTTCAGGATCGGGTAGGTGATGGAATGGTCGCCGCCGACCGACAGCGGCAATACGCCCGCCGCGACGATCTGGCCGACCCGGCGCTCTATGTCCTGGTGGCTCGATTCCAGGCCGTACCGGCTGGCGAACCGGACGTCGCCGATATCGGCCACGCGCAGATCGAACAGCGGGGCGCAGTCCAGCACGTGGTTGTAGGGGCCGATCCTTTCGATCGCCCGCAGCGCCCGCGGTCCGAAACGTGATCCCGGGCGGTTGGTGACGCCGAGGTCCATCGGTACGCCCAGCATGGCCACCTGCAGGTCCCCGAAGTCGGGGGCATCGTGATCCACGGGGCGGTACGGCGCGTCAAGGAACGTCGGTATCCCGACAAAGGGTGCCGCCCGGGTCCCGGATTTGGAGAAGATCTTGTCGGCGACCTTTCGGAAGCGAGGGTCATAGATGCCGGCACCGTCGCCGCCGTACTTCTCGCGCAACTGTCGCAGCTTGTCTTCGTTCCAGGCCATTGCCCTGCTCGCTCGGCTGTGGGTCAAGGGGACGAACCGGCTCAGCCCGCCCGGGCGCGCCGCCCGGCGCCGGCCGGCTGATGGAGACGGGATTATTCATGCCGGAAGCGGGCGATGGCAATCGCTTCGTCCCGGCCGGCGGCCGGCAGCACGGCTGCTGTGACGGCGTCACGGGGTGATCGCCACCTTCAGCACGCCGTCGCGCTGATGCCCGAACAGGTCGTAGGCCTCTTCGATCTGATCCAGCTTGAAGCGGTGGGTGACAAGCGCCCTGGTATCGAGGCGGCCGGACGCGATCACCGACATCAGGCGGCGCATGCGCTCCTTTCCGCCCGGGCAGAGGGTGGTCACGATCGAATGGTCGCCCAGTCCGGCATGGAACGCGTCGAGCGGGATCCGCAGGTCCTCCGAATAGACGCCGAGCGAGGACAGCCGGCCGCCCGGCCGCAGGACGCGGAGCGCGGATTCGAAGGTCTCCTGGCGCCCGAGGGCTTCGATGGAGACGTCGACCCCGCGGCCGTCGGTCAGCCGCATGATTTCCTCCACGACATCGACCTTGCTGAAATCGACCAGGTGGTCCGCTCCCAGCCGGCGGGCGATCTCCATGCGCTCGGGCACGGCATCGACGGCGATGATGGTCGTCGCGCCCATGAGCCGCGCCCCGGCGGTCGCGCAAAGACCGATGGGGCCCTGGGCGAAGACCGCGACCGTGTCGCCCAGGCGCACCTTGCCGCTTTCCACGCCGGAGAAGCCCGTCGACATGATGTCGGGGCACATCAGCACCTCCTCGTCGGTGAGGCCGTCCGGGATCGGCGCCAGGTTCGCCATCGCATCGGGGACGAGGAGATATTCGGCCTGGGCGCCGTCGATCGTATTGCCGAACCGCCATCCGCCCATCGGCTTGTAGCCGTGCCGCGTGCCCGCGCCGTCCTGGGAGCCGACTCCGCATTGGCACGCTTCGCTGTGCCCGCTCGGCGTGATCGCCCCGGCAAGGACGCGCTGTCCTTCCCGGTATCCCTTGACCGCGGATCCCAGCTTCTCGATCACGCCCACGGGCTCGTGCCCGATGGTCAGGCCCCGCTCGACCGGGTATTCCCCCTTCAGGATGTGAATATCGGTGCCGCAGATGGTCGTGGTCGTGATCCGGACCAGGGCGTCCAGCGGGCCGACATCCGGGATCGGCTTCTCGTCCAGGACGATTCGTCCGGGTTCGACGAATATGGCGGCTTTCATTTTCCGGGTCATGCGCTGCTCCTCTCCGTCCGTTGCATCGTTCGCAGACCGGTCGGGCCGGTTCATGCCCGCAATCGACCGAAGCTCACGAGGATTGTCCGGCCCTTCGTCGACGGTAGGCGATGGGGCCCCGGCGGTCCTTGATCGATATCAACGCATGATCGGGAAACGGGGGCGCCGGCCGCGGCAGAGGCCGGCGCCCGCAGAATGGGTCTCAGGCAGGCGGAGTCGCGGTTCGGTGCTCCCGGCAGCACGACGGCCCTGCCGTGTCGTATCGGTCGTGATGGCGGACCCAGTCGGTCAGATCGTGGTTCGGCCCGGTCTCGTTCCGGCCCTTCGGCGTGAGATCCAGGTAGTTGTACGCTCCGACGAGCGTCTCGTTGCCGCGCGCGTAGGTCGAGTAAGTGTGGAAGATCTCCCCGGCCGAATTTCGGTAGAACACGCTGGTGCCTGGCAACTCGCGGCACGCGAAGGGGCGCATTTCATAATTGTAGTAGACATGGCCGTCGACGATGTCCTCGTCCCGGAACGACACGTGGAAGTCGTAGTTGAAGTCGTTCCCGTAGGACGAGACCCATTTGAAGCGCCAGCCCAGCCGCCTGCGGAAATCTTCGATTTCCCGGATCGACGCCCGCGAGACGGCCGCGAACGAGACGTCGTGATGCTCCAGGTGAACGAGCGCGCCTTCCACATGGTCGGCTTCGAAGGAGCAGCCCACGCATCCTTCGGCCCAGCCCGGCCCGAACATGAAGTGCTGGACGATCAACTGGCTGCGCCCCGCGAAGAGATCGGCCAGCGTCTCCGGACCGTCGGGACCTTCGAACACATAGTCTGTCCCGATCCTGACCCAGGGCAGGCGGCGTCGTTCGGCGTTCAGGCGGTCGCGGGCCCTCGTCAGCTCCTTCTCCTTCTCGAGCAGAGCCTTGCGGGCGCGGGTCCATTCCTCCCGGGACACGGCCGGCCGCATATCATCTTCCTTCATGATGGGTCCTCCTCCGGATTGCCGTATCCGGAGGACGATCGGGGCGGCGCCGGCCCGACAGGGCTGCGACCTTTCCGAAGGTGGGCGGCTACCGGCCGGGCCGGTCCTCGGCCGGGATACCGGGGTCGGCCGTCAGCAGGTCCCGTTGGGCGCGCAGATGTTCGGCTTCGGCCGGGGTATTGGCCAGCGCCAGCGCGCGGTCGAAGGCCTGGCGCGCCTCCTCGACACGGCCGAGCTGGGCCAGTAGCGCGGCCCGCACTCCGAAGAAATGGAAATAGCCCGACAGCCGTTCGGCCAGGGGTTCGATCGCCGCGAGCGCTGCCGCCGGACCGCGGAGTTTCGCGATCGCGACGGCCCTGTTGAGGCTTACGACCGGCGAGGGCTGAAGCCTTTCCAGGACGGCGTAGAGGCGGTCGAGCTCCGCCCAGTCGGTATCCTCGAACCGGGTGGCCCGCGCGTGCACCGAAGCGATGGCGGCCTGTACCTGATAGGGACCGGGCCGCCGCTCCGCCAGCGCCCGTTTGATGAGGTCAAGCCCCTCGTCGATCATGGCGCGGTCCCACAGGCGGCGGTCCTGGTTCTCCAGAAGGACGATACGGCCCTGCGCGTCCAGCCGGGCCGGGGTGCGGGCGTGCTGCAGCAGGCAGAGCGCCGCCAACCCCATGATCTCCGGTTCGTCGGGGAAAAGCTGCAGCAGCAGCCGGGCCAGCCGGATCGCCTCGTCGCACAGGGGCGTCCGGATATGGGCCTCGCCGCCGCTTGCGGAATAGCCTTCGTTGAACAGGAGATAGATCATGGCGGCGACGGTCGCGAGCCGTCTCGCCCTCTCGGCCGGGGCAGGGGGCTCGAAGGGAACCGGGATCGAGGCGATGCGGCGCTTGGCCCGGGTGATGCGCTGCTCCATGGCGCGCTCGCCGACCAGGAATGCCCGCGCGATCTCCCTGACCGACAGGCCCGAGACGATGCGGAGCGCAAGGGCGATCTGCTGGCTTCCGGGCAGCCCGGGATGGCAGCAGATGAAGAGAAGCCGGAGGACGTCGTCCGGGTAGCGGGCGTTGTCGAGGCGTTCGGCCAGCTCGTCCTCGTTCTCGCCGGCGAGGTCGGGCGCCCCGTGGTCGGGCAGCGCCTCCTGCCGGGCCTGCCGCCGCACGGAGTCGAGCCCGGCGTTCCGTCCGACCAGGATCAGCCAAGCGGCGGGATCCCGAGGGCGGCCGCTCACCGGCCAGCGCTCCAGGGCGCGCAGGCAGGCCTCCTGGAAGGCGTCCTCGGCCGTGTCGAGGTCGCGGAAATAGCGCAGCAGAGCCGCCACCGCCTTCGGCCGGGCAGCCGCCAAGGCGGATGGGATCCAGCCCGGTGCGGTCACGTCACGCCGGATCCGGACGGAACTCGGTGATCGGGCGGATCTCCAGCGCGCCCGTGGGTCGCTGGCGGGCCAGCAGCCGGGCAGCTTCGACCGCCTCCTCCCGTGTCTCGCAGCGGACGATCCAGAACCCCAGAAGCTGCTCCTTGGTCTCGGCGAATGGGCCGTCGATCACCACGGGCTCGTCCCCCGGCCTGAGGGTGACGGCCTCGGCCGTTCCGCTGAGCCGCGCGACCGGCCCCAGCTTGCCTTGGGCGCCGAGCTCGTGCATGGCGTCGGCAATCCCGTCCATCATCGCCCGGTGCTCGTCCGCGGGCAGATCTTCCAGGACCGCTTCGGAATTGTAGCAGAGAATGGCATAGAGCATCGGTCGGGTTCCCTTGGCGCTTCCAGGGGCGGAGTATGCCGATCCGG
>JAJUFW010000273.1 GCA_029263555.1 Alphaproteobacteria bacterium | reverse complement strand
GACGCTCACCGGCAAGGCGAAGCAGGCGTTCCGGGGTGGGTTCCTCGGCATCGACAGTTTCGGCTGGTCGACCCTCGTGGTCGTAACGGAGGCGAGCGCGGCCGAGAGGACGGCGGCAATCGACCTTCTCGCCCGGCGCCTCGTCGAGCGGTGCGGCGCACCCGATATCGCCGCCGCGCTGGCCGCCTCGGAGGAGGAAGTCGCCTTTGCCGAATCCCTGTGCGACCATCCCCCGAACACGGTCGTCGGATTGCATCGGTCCGTCGAGGGCGACCTCATCCGCGAGAGGTTCCGGACCCTGCGGCGGCGGCCGGACTGGCCGGCGCAGGATGCCTTCCGCTTCGTCGTCGAGGAGGAGGACGGGCGAGTGCGGGACGGCGTCGATCTGCTTCGCCTCGCCGGGGAGGCGAAGGGATGAGCGATTTCTGGCTCTCCTCCGGCTACCGTCTGCTCGACCGGGACCGTGCCGGACGGCTGGTCGTGACGGATGCCTTCCTCAAGGCCTATCTGGTGCGCCCGGAACTGATTCCGCCGGAAGACGCCTGCCCGGCCGAGAGGCGGCTCCACGACGACCTCCTGGACCGCGACCCCAGGCGTCCGGTCGGACGGGAAGAGATTGCGGCGATCGCCGACCCGGACGCCCGCGAGAACTGGGGGTTCATGATCGCCTTCCGCGACCTGGTCCTCTCCGCGCCGACCCTGGAGGACGCCTATCTGGATCTGGCGCGGGGGGCGGGTTCCCAGGTTCCGCCCCTCTTCATGAACCAGCTTGCCCATGTGGTGCTGCGCAACGCGCTCGACGGGGAAGCCGACCCCTTCGTCCTGAGGGGCGCGGAACTTTTCTTTCGTCCGCAGCGCGCCACCGTCCACGAGGGCCGGCTTCTCCTGGCGGACGCCGAGTTGATCGAGATGCATGAGGAGGAGCGGCGCGCCTATCCGCTGGTCGGGATGCTGGGCGGCCCGGCGGTCACCGCGCTCGACATCCTCGATCCCGGCGGGGGGGACGGCTATTTCGCCCGCAGCGACGCCTTCGACCTCGTTCTGGATCTCGGACTCCATGAGGCTCGTCGGGGGATTGCGACCGCGCTTGCCGCCTGGACCCGGCATCTACTGGATCTGGCCGTGACGATCGATCCGGTCGACCGGATCGAGGACGAGCCATGGTCCTGGTTCGTCGGCCTGGATGCCGACGCGACGCAGATCGGAAATGCCCTCTGGCGCGGCGAGGAGCCGGAGAGGGAAGCGCTCGACCGGGTGATCGGCCTGTTCCGCCTGGACCTTCCCGATCGGGTCCGCGTGCTTCCGCAGGTCGTCGGCCGCCCGGTCTGGTTGATTCTCGCCATGACGCCCGAGCGGAAGGTCCGGATGAAGCCGCAGAACCTGGCCGTCGGTCTGCCGCTTCGCGAAGCCGCCGTCACCGGCGCAAGGAGGCATGGATGATCAAGGACGTGTTCGAGGTCGGCGTCATCGTCGTCCGGCGACGCCTGACGAGCCCCTGGGCCGATTACGCTTGGCTGCCGGAAGCGGTACTGGCCGGGGTTCCGTCGGCCGAGCCCTGGACCGTGCTGGAGGAGGCGGCATCGGCGACACGCTTCTATGCCGGGGCGCTCCGGCTCGAGTTCTGCAGCACCGAGACGGGGTTCTACCGGGAGAATCTCCGCTCGGGCAGGCCCAGCCTGTGGGTCTCGCTCCGCCGGACCGGCCGTCCGCCCGGCGTCGTCCCGCACCGGGTCACCGCCGATCCGGCGGAGGGCGAGGCGCTGACGGAGGTGGGTTCGGATATCGTCGAGGCGGTCCCGATGCCGTCCGCGATCCGGGACCGCTTGGCCGCTTTCGTCGAGGCCCATCACGTCGAACGGCCGTTCGTGAAGCGCAAGCGCGACCGCGCGGATCCCGAGGCCCTGGCGAAAAGGCCGGGTCGCGCTGCCGGCGTCTGGAGCAAGCCTTGAGCGCCGGGGACGAAACCGTGCTCGGTCGCTGGTCGCGCCTCAAGGAAGCGGCGCGGCGGCGGGAGAAGGCCGGGGAGGCAGCGGCTGCGCCGGATGTCGGCGGGCCCGGAGCGTCACCTCCCCCGGCTCCGGCGCAAGAGGAAGCACCGGCTCCGGAACCCGCGGCGGCGGCCGACGAGCCGCTGCCTTCGCTGGACGATCTCTCCGCCGACAGCGATCTTTCCCGGTTCCTGCGCAAGGAGGTGCCGGAAACCCTCAGAAGGGCGGCTTTCAGGAAGATGTGGTCGCTCGACCCCAGGATCCGCGACCATGCGGGGCCCGCCGAATGCGACTGGAACTTCAACGATCCGGACTCCATCCCGGGCTTCGGTAGGCTCGGGGCCCGCAGACCGACGGCGGCCGAATTCCTGTCCCGGCCTGGAGAGTCGAAGCCGCCGGCGGACCCGCCCGTCTCGTCGGTCCGGAAGCCGGATCACCGGCCGCTTCCGGAATCGGTCCCATCCCGCGAGGTGCCACCCGAATCCGCGCCGGCCGACGCGGTCGGGTACCCTGCCGGCAGCAGGGGCGCCGGAGAGGCGACCGCCAGGGAATCCACGACGAAGGACGATCCGGAAACCGCACGCCATGCGCGGCGTCACGGCGGCGCGCTGCCCAGGGCAGAGGAACAACAAGGCGCCCCGGAAAGTTGAGACAAGTGCATGCGATACGTGTTGCAAAGCCCCCCGATGGGGATAACCTGAATCGCCGATCATGGCGGAACCGCCGGGGCCAGGAATGACCAGGAACACGGGTCTGGAAGAGGCCATCCGGGCGGTCGGGAGCCTCGACGCCTTCGCGCAGGCTCTCGGCGTCGCGGTATCCACCGTCGCCTCCTGGCGGCAGGTTCCGGCCGAGCATGTGCCCGCGATCGAAAGCCTGACCGGGATCGGACGCGGGATCCTGCGCCCGGATCTTAAGACCATGCCTGGCGCCGCGGACCCGTGCCGCGATGAAACCGACATCGCACGGTCGCGGGAATACGCCCTGTTGGGCGCGCTTCTGCTGCGGCCGCCGGATGGGCAGGCACTTTCCCGGATTTCCCGGATCGACGGGTCGGCAACGCCGCTGGGCCGCGCCCATCGCACCCTGGCCGAGGCGGCCGCCTCCGTTTCGGCCGAGGAGGTCGACCGGGAATATTTCGATCTCTTCATCGGCGTCGGCCGGGGGGAGATTGTCCCTTACGCATCCTATTACCTGACGGGTTTCCTGAACGAACGGCCGCTCGCCCGCCTGCGCGGGGACCTGATCGCCCTCGGGCTGGAGCGGGTCGAAGGCCGGGGCGAGCCGGAGGATCATCTCGGCTCCCTGTGCGAAGTCATGAGCGGCCTGGCTGGCGGTCTCTTCGAGGCCACGGCCGCCGAGGAGGAGGCCTTCTTCTCCCGTCATCTGGCGCCCTGGGCGCTGCGCTGCCTGGCCGATATCGAGACGGCGACGGCTGCCCGGTTCTACAGGGCGGTCGGAACCGTCGGTCGGGTGTTTCTGGAGATAGAGGCGGAAGCATTCGCCATGGAGGCGGGCCGAAGCGGGTAGGGACTTCAAGCGGTCGTGACGCCGGAGCAACTGGCGGGCCAAGGAGGACCAGCGATGCAGGATAGGCAGAAGACGGCATTGAGCCGCCGCGGTTTTCTCGGGGTTGCCGGCGGCATGTCCGCGGCCACCGTCGCGACGGTCGCCGCGCTCGGGCCGGAGGAGGCCCAGGCCTACAACCCGGGCGAGGAGGAGGCGAGGGCGCGCTACCGCGAGACCGATCACGTGAAGGCCTTCTACCGGGTGAACGGGTACGAAACGCTGAAGAAGTGAGGGGCTCATGCTGACCAAGCGCAAGGGCGGAGAGACCGTCCGCTCCAAGATGCGGGCCCCGACTTCCGCGATCGGAGCTTCGCCCATCGACCGGAGAACGTTCCTGCAGCGTTCCGGGCTGGTTGCCGGCGGCCTGGCCGCCGCCGGGACCTTCAGCCTCGGCACCATCCGGAAGGCCGACGCGATCGCGCCGCCCCAGCCCGGCGTTCCGGTCGAGCTGAAGAAGAACATCTGCACCCATTGCGCTGTCGGATGCAGCGTGACCGCCGAGGTCCAGAACGGCGTCTGGACCGGGCAGGAGCCGACCTGGGACAGCCCGATCAACCGGGGGTCCCATTGTGCCAAGGGCGCCAGCGTGCGCGAACTGGTCCACAGCGAGCGCCGGCTCAGATACCCGACCAAGCTGGTCGACGGCCGCTGGACGCGCATCTCTTGGGACGAGGCGATTGAGGAGATCGGCGACAGGATTCTGGAGATACGGGAGGCCTCGGGCCCGGATTCCGTCTACTGGCTTGGATCGGCCAAGTTCTCCAACGAAGGCGCTTATCTGTTCCGGAAATTTGCCGCCTTCTGGGGCACGAACAACACCGACCACCAAGCGCGCATCTGCCATTCGACGACCGTTTCCGGCGTGGCCAACACCTGGGGCTACGGCGCGATGACGAACTCCTTCAACGACATCCGGCGGTCGAAGACGCTCCTCATCATGGGCGGCAACCCGAGCGAGGCGCATCCGATTTCGCTGCAGCATCTTCTTGAGGTCAAGGAGCTCAACAACTCGAACTTCATCGTGATCGATCCGCGGTTCACCCGCACCGCGGCCCACGCGACGGAATATGTACGTATGCGGCCCGGCACCGACATCGCGGTGATCTGGGGCATCCTGTGGCACATCTTCGAAAACGGATGGGAGGACAAGGAATTCATCGCCCAGCGGGTCTACGGCATGGACGAGGTCCGCCAGGTGGTGGCCGAGTACACGCCCGACGTGGTCGAGCGGATCAGCGGCGTGCCGGGGGAACAGCTGCGGCGGGTCGCCGAGATGTTC
>JAJUFW010000037.1 GCA_029263555.1 Alphaproteobacteria bacterium | reverse complement strand
GCATCGAAGCACTGGATGCTCCTGCGGACGCCGTCCTGCACCGGCTCGCTGACCGCGAAGAAATGGTGCCAGTGCTTCGGGAACAGACGAAGGTCGATCTCTTCGTTCAGCACGATGCCGACATGCGGGTTGATATCGATCTTGTCGTACCTGCCCACCTTCTCGTGGACGACGGAGTCGTTGCGGGTGAGCGCCATGACCTCGCCCAGATCGGGCATACGCTTGATCAGCGTGGCCATTTCGACGTCGAGCCGGATGGCCTTGCCCTCGAGGCAGCCCGTGGCGACCAGCTCGGCCTCGCGCACCCCCAGCCGGTCGGCGGCGTCGCGCACGCGCAGCTTGGGTTCGGCGTTCTTCAGCTCGGCCCATCGCCGGGCCAGTTCGATGGGGTTGGATGCTTTCCTGATCTCAGGCATTTCCATCAGGCTCGTCTCGCTATTGGTTGGTTCGTCGGATCCGAAGGTACGGCCGGAAAGGCATCCGCCGCCCCGCTTCCGCGAGGCGGCGCGGCACCCGTGACGGGGCCCCTCGCGTCACTTCGTCAGGATCAGCTTGCCCTGGCTCGTCACCCGAAGGCGGTAGCGGTCCTGTCCGTGAAGGATGACCAGTTCCTTCCCGCCCCCGAGCAGATCCTCGCTGGTAACGGTAGGGGGTTCCGAACCCCCGGCGGGGCGAACGCGTCCGCGGCCATTCTCCGACCCCGGATCCCAGGACGCATCCGCTGCAAGTGCCATTTGCCCCTCTCCTTGCTCAGAACGTGTAGCTCAGGCCGACCTTGAAGGTCCGGCCCGGATACCTGACCGCCGAAAGGTGAGGCCGGTATTCCTTGTCGAATATGTTGCTCACGCCGAAGTCCACGCGGGCCCCTTCCAGCACGCCGTCCTGGGGCAGCCAGCTCACGAACAGGTCGTGGACGGCATAGCCTGGGGTTTCCGAGGTCCCGGCCGGTACGCGGTCCTGTCCGCTCACGGCCTGCATCCGCCAGCCACCTTCCAGATCGAGGTCCGGCAGGCGGGCGCCGAGGACGCCGGTGAAGGTGTTGCCGGGAATGCTTGCGAGCGGTTCGCCCGCGGTCTCGTCCTCGCCGCGCAGCTGCGAATAGCCGACGGACGCGAACACGTAAGGCGTGTCGTAGGCCAGCTCGAGCTCGAAGCCCCGAATATTCGCCCGGGTCACATTCGTGCTCTGGGTCGTCATGCGGGTCATCGAAACGGTGGTTTCGATGAAATCCTCATAGTCGTTCCAGAAATAGGCCGCGCGGGCGGTCAGGCGGTCGTCGTCCAGGAACACGTCGTCCCGGTCGAACTTGACGCCGATCTCCTTGTTCTTCGAGGTTTCCGGCTTCAGGTCCGGGTTCGCGATCCACACGTTCTGGACCGGTCCGAAAGCGAAGTGGACGCCGCCGATATAGAGCTCGGTCAGGGTCGGGGCACGGAACGCCTCGGTGTAGGAGCCGTAGAAGCTGAGCCCGTCGACCGGCTCGACGGCGACCGCGATGCGCGGCGACAGGCGGCCGTCATCGGACGATTCCTGGCCCGTCGCCGAACGGTCGAAGCGATCGTAGCGCACGCCCGGCGTGATCGTCACGAGGTCGGCGATCTCGATCTGATCCTGGATGAACAGGCCGACCACGTCCTGCTCGGCCTCCGGGAACTCCGCGCGCGGGGCGCCGTTCCGGCCGCTTTCCTGGCGGTCGTGGTAGTACTCGAACCCGTAGGTCAGGGTGTTCCTGAACGACTCGCCGAAGTCGAAACGGCTCGAATTGGCGAAATCGATGCCGTAGGTCAGGAGTTCGGACTCGTCGTGCCGACTGTCGGCCAGCCGGATCTCGTCCTGTCCCGTCCGGTTGACATAAATCGTCGACTGCACGTCGAACAGACGGTCGTCGGGATTGTCGTAGCGATAGCTCAGCGCAGCCGTGGTCTGCTTCGTATCGCGATCGACGGCGAGGCCCGGGTCCGTCGTGTCGGTGTCGGTCGAGCTGGGGACCACCGCGTCGTTCTGGAAATGCAGAACCGACGCCTCGAGGCTGTGGTGGTCGGCAAGCTCCCACGATCCCTTCAAGAGCCCGCTGACGATATCATCCTTGCTGTAGGGGATCTCGTCGCCGGCGCCGTCGTCCATGTTCTCGAGGCCGCGGCGGAACACGACGCTGCCCAGGACGTCCGCGCTCTCCGTCAAGCGGGCGGCGCCGGTCACGCTGGTGTTCCACTGGCGGCCGTTCGATTCATAGCCGAAGCCGACCTTGCCCCCGACGGTCTGGCCGGGCTTCAGGAACTCGGACGCGGTCCGGGTGCGGTAGTTGATCACGCCGCCCATTGCACCGCTGCCGAACAGCGCCGAACCCGGCCCGCGCAGGACCTCGACATTGTCGAGCACCGCCGGATCCAGATAGAGCGCCGCCGTGTGGCCGCGCGAGAAGTTCATGCGCGCGCCATCGACCCGGGTCAGCACCCGGTCGCCGCCGAGACCGCGGATATTGACATTCATGCCGCCGGTCCGCGGGCCGCCGGAGACGTTCACGCCCGGAACGTTCTGGAGAACATCCTCGATCGTGCCGGCCTGCATCCGGTCCATCTCCTCGCGGTCGACGACCGCGATCGACGCGGGCGCCTCCTGGATAGACTGCCCGGTACGGTTGGCCGTTACGACCACCGGGTCCAGCATCAGCGCCGGTCCTTCCTGTGCCGACGCCCCGCCGGCGAGCAGAGCTGCCGCGGATGCCGTCATGGCCAGTCTTGCCCCGAACCTCGAAACCATCGTTCCTTGCCCCCGAAATCCAACAGCCTGGAATGCCGCGGTTGCGGCTATCGAGACCCTTGCTCTGGCTGCCTGGCGACGGGCGCACTGGGGGGCTGGCCGGGTCAGTTACACATGCGATTCATTCGCATTTGCAACCCGTTTAAGCCGGGCAAGCGGCACTGTCAAGCGGACATGCTGGAAGGCGGAATGGGCTCGCCCGGCCTGTAGTCCGCAGGATCGGGGAAAAGACGCCGGCCGGTCGGCCGGGCCCGGCACCGGACGAAGGGGCGACGGCACGGCTAGACGCAGGTTCCGCATCCTCGCATCGAGAGGCGGCCCTCGTCGGGCGTTTCGGATGTGGTCGGGGATCGGGTCAGTGCCGCCGCTGCCATCGTCGGACAGGGCCGCACGGGAGATCGGGCATTCCTCGGGAACCGACGGGCCGGACGGCATGTCCGGCCCGTCGGTTCCGGATCAGTGCTTGGCGGTCGCTTCCGGGGTTGCCTCGCGAGCCAGATAGTCGCGGGTGACGGCGCCGAGGCTGCGGTCCAGCCAGGACGCCATGGATTCCTCCTGCCGCAGGATTTCCTCACAGACCCGCTTGGTCTCGTTGTCGCCCACGATTTCCGCCGTTGCGATCAGGGTCTTGTAGGAGGCGATCTCCATCTGCTCGAACGTATAGCTGGCCATCGCGGCCTTCACGACCTCGTCGCCCACGAACATGCCGCTGAGCCCCTGCCCGATCGCCGTGACCTTCCCGGCAATGTCCTTGAGCGACGAAGTGCTGCCGCCGCGACGCTCGATGCAGCTCCGCACCATGGCCGCCTGCTGCCGTGTCTCCTCGCAATGCCGTTCGAGCTCCGCCCGCAACTCCGGATAGTTCTGGAGTCGTCCGGCGGTGCTGCTGAGCATCTGCTCGGCCTGCTCTTCCATGGCGTGCGCGTCCCGCAACCACTCCATGAGTCTCTCTTCGGCTGTCGCCATGCGTCTGCTCCTGATGTCCGGGGTCGCAACGGGCCGGTGGCCGGCCGCCGCTTTCCGGACCGTCGAACGTATGCAGGTCGCAAGCGGTTCCTGGGCTTGAAGGCCGGCGACAGGGCGACAGGCGCGGCGCGGATCAGCCCTTGTCCCTGTAGCCTCCCGCTGATGGAACGTCCGTAAGCTCCCTGCCGAAGCAATCTGAGAAGCGGAACGCGGGTTCCGCTCAGCCGGCCAACGCCTGGTCGAGATCCCCGATCAGATCCGCCGAGTCCTCGATTCCGACCGAGATGCGGATCAACGAGTCCGAGATGCCGAGGGCGCGACGCTGTTCTTCCGGGATCGAGGCATGGGTCATGATCGCCGGATGCTCGATCAGGCTTTCCACGCCTCCCAGGCTTTCGGCCAGCGTGAACAGCCGGCAGCGCTCGAGCATCCTCCTGGTTCCGGCAAGGTCGCGTTTCAGCTCCACCGTCACGATGCCGCCGAAGCCGTTCATCTGCCGGCGTGCGAGATCGTGCTGCGGGTGGCTCTCCAGGCCCGGATAGATGACTCTCGCGACATCATCGCGCGCCTCCAGCCAGCGCGCGATGGCCAGCGCGTTGGCGCAGTGCCGTTCCATCCTGAGCGCCAGGGTCTTCAGCCCGCGCAGGGCAAGGAAGCTGTCGAACGGGCCGGCGATCGCTCCGACCGCGTTCTGCAGGAACCGCAGCCGTTCCTCCAGATCCTTGTTGTCGCCGACCACCGCGCAGCCCCCGACGATATCGGAATGGCCGTTCAGATACTTCGTCGTCGAATGCACGACGATGTCGAACCCGAACTCGAGCGGTCGCTGCACATAGGGGCTGCCGAACGTGTTGTCGGCAACGGCGATCAGCC
This sequence comes from Alphaproteobacteria bacterium, assembly GCA_029263555.1. Taxonomy (GTDB): domain Bacteria; phylum Pseudomonadota; class Alphaproteobacteria; order DSM-16000; family Inquilinaceae; genus JAJUFW01. Next base: position 7,570 of record JAJUFW010000037.1, on the reverse strand, counting down.
CGTGCCGCTTCGCCAGCCTGGCGATCGCCTCCAGATCGACCAGCCTCAGCGTCGGGTTGGTCGGCGTCTCGACCCAGATCATCCGCGTGTTCGGCCGGATCGCCGCCGCCACGGCGTCGAGGTCGGACAGGTCGACGAAGGTGAAGTCCAGCCCGGCCGACCGCCGACGCACCCGCTCGAAAAGCCGGAACGAGCCGCCGTAGAGGTCGTCGGAGGCGATGACGTGATCGCCCGAGGACAGCAGGTCCAGCGTGGTCGCGATCGCCGCCAGGCCGGAGGCGAAGGCGAAGCCCCGGGCTCCGCCCTCCAGGTCGGCGATGCACCGCTCGAAGGCCATCCTCGTCGGGTTCTGGCTGCGGGCGTAATCGTAGCCCTTGTGGACCCCGGGGCTTTCCTGGGCATAGGTCGAGGTAGCGTAGATCGGCACCATGACCGCGCCGGTCGTCGGATCCGGGCTCTGGCCGCCGTGGATGGTCCGCGTCGCGAAGGCGAGCCGATTGCTGCGGGAGGGAGCGTTCATGGATTCAGCCGGAGATGGTTGATGAGATCGATGCGAGTGATGATCCCGGCGAAATCCTCGCCGTCCAGGACCAGGGCCACCTCGTTGCGTTCGAAGATCGGCAGCAGGGCCTCCGGCGCGTCGGTGACCTGGAGCGTATGCAGATCCGACGTCATTGCCGACCGGACCGGCGCGCGGAACCGTTCTGCCCGCCCGCCGTCGGCCCCTTCGACCGCCGCCAGGATGTCGCTTTCGTCCAGGATGCCGACAAGCCGCGCGCCGTCCAGCACCGGCAACTGCGAGACATCCGCGCTCCTCATCCGGTTGTAGGCGGTCAGAAGCGTGTCGTCGGGCCCGATGGTCACGGTGCCACCCTCGCGATGGCTTCGGGCGATGAGATCCCGGAGATCGAAGTGCCGGCTGCGTTCGGCTAGGCCGTGCTCGACCACCCAGAAATCATTGTAGACCTTCGAGAGATACTTGTTGCCGCTGTCGCAGACGAAGGTGACGACCCGCTTGGGCCGCGTCTGCTCCCGGCAGTAGCGCAGCGCGGCGGCGACCAGCGTGCCCGACGACGACCCGGCCAGGATACCGGCCCGGGCCAGCAGCTCCCTTGCCGTAGAGACGCTTTCGCGGTCGCTGATCGAATAGGCGCGCGAGACCAGCGAAAGATCGGCGTTGGGCGGGACGAAATCCTCGCCGATGCCTTCGACGACCCAGCTTCCCGCCTCGATCAGCTTTCCGGTTTCGACATAGGGCGCCAGGACCGAGCCGACAGGGTCGGCCAGGACCATTTCCGTCTTCGGCGACACCCGGGCGAAGAACCGGCCGACGCCGGTGAGGGTGCCGCCCGATCCGACACCGACGACGACGGCGTCCACGTCCTGGTCCAGCTGCTCCCAGATTTCCGGCGCGGTCGTGCTCTCATGCGCCAGGGGATTTGCCGGATTGGCGAACTGGTTGACGTAGAAGCCGCCCGGGATCTCGGCAGCGAGCCGTTCGGCCATGTCCTGGTAGTATTCCGGATGCCCCTTGCCCACGTCGGATCGGGTGATCCGCACCTCCGCGCCCAGCGCCCGGAGGTGGAGGATCTTCTCCCGCGCCATCTTGTCCGGAACGACCAGCAGGATCCGGTAACCCTTGAGGATTCCGACCTGGGCGAGCCCCAGGCCGGTGTTTCCGGCCGTCGCTTCGACGATGGTCGCGCCCGGCCGCAGCCGGCCGTCCTTCTCGGCGGCTTCGATCATCGACCGCGCAACCCGGTCCTTGATGGAGCCGCCGGGGTTCTGGCTTTCCAGCTTGACGAAGAGCCGGCAGGGCCCCGTGTCGAAACCTGTCAGCTCGATGACCGGCGTTCCGCCGATCAGATCCAGCGCCGACCCGGCGGGGCGGGGAAGCTGGGATGTCGCCCTGGTCACGTCTCGATAGCTCCCATCGCCATTTTTACGCATATAATATGTAGTTAAATAGCTAACATCATCACCGTAACGGTGTTTATATGAATTTTACACCCCTGTTCAACGCTTAAGCGTCCGGGGCCGGGTTGCCACCGCAAAAAGGCCCGCAATCCCAGGGGACCGCGGGCCGGGACAAGGGTGTAGGGCCGGACCGGCCCTGCCGGCTCATGAAGCTACGGGCGGCACGGGCTTCTTCGGGGTGCCATGCAGCCGCGGATCCATCTCGGCCAGTTCCGGGGCCTCTCCCATCGCCTGCGGCTTTTCCACGTATTCGAATTGCCCCTTTCCATCCGGGGAGGGACCCTTGGCCCAACGGCCGTTCCGGGCTTCCGTTCCCTCGGAGAAGTTCATGTATTGGTAGGCGACTTCGCCCAGCTCCTCCTCCTGCGGGAAGGTGCCCGGCACGGGGGCGTCGCCCAGGCCTTCGGCCTTGAGCTCCTCGATCGCGGCAAGCCACTGGTTCTGGTGCATGGTGTCCCGCGCCAGCATGAACCGCAGCATGTCCCGAACGCCCGGATCGCTGGTCAGGCCGAACAAACGCGCGACCTGCAGGCGGCCCTGGGATTCGGCCGTCACGTTGAAGTGGAAGTCGGCGAGGAGATTGCCGCTCGCGATGATGTAGCGGGATGTCCACGGGAAGCCGACGCTGTCGGTCGGGGTGGCGCCGCCGCCCGAGACGATCGCGTGCTGCGGGTTCATGCCCGCCAGGACGACGTCCTCGATCCGGCCGCCGCCCATGACGGTTCCGACCAGGGAGTCCTTTGCCGCATCCTCCTGGGCCGAAACCGGGGACTGCTCCAGAAGCCGCGCGATCATGGTGGCGAGCATCTCCACATGGCCGATCTCCTCGGTCCCGATGTCTAAGATCATGTCGCGGTACTTGATCGGTCCCCGGCAGTTCCAGCCCTGGAACAGGTAGTTGATCATGACGCTCATTTCGCCCCACTGACCGCCCAGAACCTCCTGCAGCTTCTTGGCGTAAAGGGGATCCGGCCGTTCCGGCTTCGCGTGGTACTGCAGGTGCTTGGTGTGGAAGAACATGGGCTGCTTCCTTTCGATGGAAGTTCCGCCCCCCGTGCGGCCGTGCCGGCCCCGGGGACGATGTCCGATCGGACTTCCCCTGCCGAACAATCCTCCGGGAAATTGTGTTCTGACGTTTCCGCAGGCGGAGCGAAATTGCCGGCACGCCCGGCAACCGCGTCCGACCGCGGCGCTGTCCGCCCGTTCTCGCCGCGATCAGGCGGCGGGCGCCTCGGCGAACCTCTCCCAATAGCCCGGTGTCGGCTCGATCTGCTCCACCACGTCGACCAGGATCCCGGAGGGGTCGACCGTCATGAAGCGGCGCTGTCCCCACGGCTCGTCGTGGAGGTCGTAGACGATCGGCGCGCCGCCCCTGCGAAGCGCGGCACAGGCTTCCGCCGCGTCTTCCACCTCGACGGTGACGATCATGCCGCGCCCGTCGAAGGCTTCGCTCCCCGGCGGCTCGGTCGGGTGATCCGGGGCCATGAGGCCCAGGCTGATCGCGCCGCCCGCCTCGCGCCCCAGCATCACGACCCAGCTTGCCTCGAAGACGGCCTCGAATCCGAAATGCCCGATGAAGAAGGCGCGGCTGGCCGGCAGGTCCCGCACCGTCACCAGCGGATATGAGGAAAGGATCTTCATGGCGCAGGCTCCTTCAGGGGAAGATGGATGCGGGTGAGCCACTCCGACGGGGGCAGCCGTCGCGGGTCGTTCAGATATTCCTCGAAGCAGGGATGATCGTCCGGTTCGCAGCCGCTCCGCGGCAGCCATTCGCCGTAGAGGAAGCGGTACGGCGTCTCCAGCTCTGCGTAGGGTCCCTTGTGCACGACGCCCGCGCAGACCAGGGGCGGGATCTCTATGATGAGGATGCCCTCCTCCACCGCCTCCGCCGGCAGATCGACGTCGATCGAGATCCCCGCATGAGACCTGAGCTCGCCCTTCGGCGTGGACAGGGGGTCGTCGTAATAAAGGCCGATCGACCGCGCGGACGGCCCCAGAAGCCCCCTTCCCCCGGCCCAGGCGAAGATCCGGTCGAATGTGCGCCCGATCTCCTGATAGTCGCCCCGATGGGCGACGGCGGCGAGGCGAAGTCCGGGGTACGGCGCCATCTCGACCGGGTACCGGGTGTCCGGCTCGGGACGGACCACGCCGAGGGGCTCAGAAAGACGTCGGCGCTGCCGGTATGCGCCGGGCGGCGAGCCGTAATCGGCGGCAAACGCGCGGGAGAAGGCGGCAAGCGTCCCATAGCCGGCGCGACGGGCCACCTGCTCCAGCGGCGCGTCGCCGCGGACGAGCTCGACCGCCGCGCGATGCAGGCGCAGCCGCCGGACCGTGTCGGCCAGGGTCTCGCCCGTCGCCTCGCGATAGATGCGGTGGAAGTGCCATGGAGAGAGGCTGGCGACCGCCGCAAGCCGCTCGACATCCAACTCGGCGTCGAGATTGTCCGCAATGTACCGGCCGACCCGCGCGATGCGGCGGCCATAGTCGATTCGGGTTTCGCGCTTAGGCATGGGCTCTCCTCGCTCTGGCGAAATCTATCCGGGGCCGATTGATCGCGCTTGCGGAGTTTTAGGGAGCGGCCCTGACGACGCCGGCAGCGCTTTGGCAATCGGTTTATGCAATCGATTGCGCAAACCCTCGCAAGCCGGTAAGCTCCCATCCCAAGAAGAAGCGGACCAAGTCCGCAGACAGGGAGGAAGACGATGTTGATGATCTCCAGGCGTGCCGTCCTGGGTGCGGGCGCGGCCCTGGCCGTGGCACCGGCCGGCAGGGCGATGGCGCAGACCCAAACGCTCCACCTCACCATTTCCTCCAGCCATCCGCTGACGATCCCGTGGGTCGAGCCGCTCAAGACCGTGATCGTGGAACGGTCGAACCGGAAGCTCGAGGAAATCGGATCGCCCTACCGAATCGAATGGACGGAAGCCTTCGGGGGCGCACTCTACGGCTTCGAGGACACCCTGGAGGCCGTCACCCAGCAGCTGACCGACATGGGGTGGATCGGCGCCCTGTGGGAACCGGCGAAGCTGCCCCTGCAGAACATCATGTACTCGACCCCCTTCGCCACCAGCACCGTGCGGCAGGCCGTCGACGTGATGAACGAGCTGAACCGCACCAGCCCGGCGATGCAGGAAGAGTGGAACCGCCAGAACATCGTGTTCTTCGGCTGCTGCGTGTCGGACGGATACCATCTCTTCACCAAGCGGCCGATCAACAGCCTCGAAGACCTGAGGGGGCTGAAGATCCTGGGCGTGCCCGTCTGCGCGCCATGGATCGAGCCCTTGGGCGCGACGCTCGTCAATACGGGGCTCCCCGCCCATTATTCGCAGCTCCAGACCGGCGTCGGCGACGGCTCCATCCTGATCGCCACCGGGGCCTACCCGCTCAAGATTCATGAGGTCGCGCCGTATGTGACCCTGGTCGATACCGGACCGCTCACCTTCGGCGGCTTCGGCATCAACAAGGACACCTTCGACAGCCTGCCGGAAGACGTACAGGGCGTCCTGTCCGAGCTGGGCTACGAATACAGCGCCGAGAACGCCCGGCTGATCGAGGAGAAGCAGAGGGAGGCGATCGGCAAGATGGCGGCCGAGGGCGCGACCGTGTCCGAGATGCCGCAGGACCAGCGGATCGCCTGGGTGAATCAGATGCCCGATCTCGGCCGGCTCTGGGTCGAGGAGAACGAGGCCCAGGGCGTTCCGGCCCGGGAGATCATGAAGGCCTTCATGGCGGCCCTGAAGGCGCATGGCGGGGAGCCGCTGCGCGACTGGTCGGCCGATCTCTGAAGCAGGCCGGGGCGTGCGGAGCGTCCCGGCCCCAACCAGGGCTGACAAGATGACGGGTGAACCGATGACGGGGACTGCCGTCCCCACGCCTCGGGGTCGCGGGGCGGAGCTGTACCGCTGGATACCGTTCTCGCTTTCCGCCCTTGCGGCGACGGTCATCACGCTGGTGATGCTGCTGATCTGTGCGGATATCGGGATGCGCTATTTCTTCAGCGCCCCGATCAACGGCGTGACGGACATCGTCTCCTTCGCCACGGTCGCCTGCGTCTTCCTGCAGCTCGGCAGCATGATCCGCGACGGCCGGATGATCCGGGCCGATTTCCTGTTCGGTCGCTGGGCATCCAAAAGGCCCGCCCTGGCCTCCGCGCTCGACGCCACCTTCTTCGCCGTCGGGGCATTCCTCCTGTGGCAGGCGCTGCTGTGGCTGTGGAACGACTTCTCGACCTCCTTCAACTCGGGCGAGTTCTACGGTGCGGTCGGCGCGTATCAGCTCACCGTCTGGCCGTTCAAGCTGGCGGTCGCGGTGGGCTGCGCCGTCGCGCTGGTCGAAGCGGTCGCGAGGGTCCTAGGCTCGGCGCGGCAGCTGCTCACCCGCCGGGACGCAACCGCGCGCGACAGGGTCCCGATCGCGATCTTCGGCTTGAGCGTCGCCGGATTCGTCCTCGCCAATTTCGGGATCGATGCCTCCCCGATCACGATCGGGCTCATGTCTCTCGCCGGACTGCTGGTCGCCGTGGCGATCGGGATGCCCGTCGCCTTCGCCCTCCTGGGGCTATCCTTTCTCGGCATCTGGCTTGTCCGGCACAATCCGGCGATCGCGGAGAATGCGCTCGGCATCACGGTCAGCAGCACCGTCCGGTCCTATGAATTCGGCGTGGTGCCGCTGTTCGTGATGATGGGCCTGCTGCTGGACAAGGCCGATGTCGGGCGCGACGCCTTTCAGGTCGCCGTCTTCCTGCTGCGGCGCATCCGCGGCGGGCTCGGCATCGCGACGGTCGCAGCCAACGCGATCTTCGCGTCGATCACCGGAAGCTCGATCGCCTCGGCCGCGGTGTTCAGCCGGATCGCCGCGCCGCCGATGATCGAAGGAGGCTACACGGCCCGGTTCGCGGTCGGGGTGGTGGCCGGCAGTTCGGTTCTCGGCATGCTCATCCCGCCCAGCCTGCTGCTGATCATCTACGGCCTGATCGCCGAGGCGTCGATCGGCGACCTGTTCGTTGCCGCGATCCTGCCGGGGCTTCTTCTCACGGCGGCGCTTTCGATCACCATCGTCGCGATGGCGTCGTTCTTCCCCGGCTTCGTCGGGCGCCCCAGGCCGGTCGAGACGGAGTCGATGACCCTGCCCCAGATGCTGCAGCGCCTGATGCCGGTGGTGGGGATCGTCGGCCTGGTCATGGGCGGGATCTATGCGGGCGTCTTCACGCCGACCGAGGCCGGGGCCGTCGGGGCGGCCGGCGCCTTCCTCGTCGGCTTCGCGCGGCGCAAGCTGTCGTTCGAGTCCGTGAGCCGCGTGGTGCTGGAGACGGGCTACATCGCCGCCGGCATCCTGTTCCTGATCATCGCGGCCAGCCTCTACGGGCGGATGCTGACCATGTCCACGATCCCGATGCAGATGACGGCCTTCGTCACCGGCCTCGACCTCGGGATGCCCGCCTTCCTCGCCATCTACTTCGTCGTCGTGCTGCTGCTCGGCATGATTCTCGATTCCACGTCGATCATGCTGATCATCCTTCCGATGGTGCTCCCGGTCGTCGCCTCCATCGGCGGCGATACCGTCTGGTTCGGCATCGTCACGGTGATAGCCGTCG
>JAJUFW010000680.1 GCA_029263555.1 Alphaproteobacteria bacterium | reverse complement strand
GAAATCAACCTGCCGTTTATCACCGCCGACCAGTCGGGCCCCAAGCACCTGGTGAAGTCGCTCAGCCGCTCCAAGCTGGAAGCGCTGGTGGGCGACCTGATCGAGCGCACGCTGGAGCCCTGCCGCAAGGCGCTGAAGGACGCGGGCGTCTCCGCCAACGAGGTGGACGAAGTCGTTCTGGTGGGCGGCATGACCCGCATGCCCAAGGTCATCGAGACCGTGAAGGGCTTCTTCGGCCGCGAGCCGCACAAGGGCGTGAACCCGGACGAGGTGGTCGCCATCGGCGCCGCCATCCAGGCCGGCGTGCTGCAGGGCGACGTCAAGGACGTGCTGCTGCTCGACGTGACCCCGCTGTCGCTGGGCATCGAGACGCTGGGCGGCGTGTTCACCCGCCTGATCGACCGGAACACCACCATTCCGACAAAGAAGTCCCAGGTCTTCTCGACCGCCGAGGACAACCAGACGGCGGTGACGATCCGCGTCTTCCAGGGCGAGCGCGAGATGGCCGCGGACAACAAGCTGTTGGGCCAGTTCGACCTGGTCGGCATCCCGCCGGCGCCGCGCGGCGTGCCGCAGATCGAAGTCACCTTCGACATCGACGCCAACGGCATCGTCAACGTGTCGGCCAAGGACAAGGCGACCGGCAAGGAGCAGGCGATCCGCATCCAGGCCTCGGGCGGCCTGTCCGACGCCGATATCGAGCGGATGGTCAAGGAGGCCGAGGCTCATGCCGCCGAGGACCGGAAGCGGCGTGAGCTGGTCGACGCCCGCAACCATGCCGACAGCCTGATCCACACCGCGGAGAAGCAACTGTCCGAGCATGGCGACAAGGTCGACGCGGCGACGAAGGAGGCGGTCGAGAAGGCGGTCGCCGAGCTGCGCGAGGCCGTTGCCGGTGAGGATGCGGAGCGCATCAAGTCCAGGACCGAGGCCCTGGCGCAGGCGTCCATGAAGATCGGCGAGGCGATGTACAAGGCCCAGAGCGCCGAGGGCGACGGCGGCGCCGGTGCCGGCGGCACGACCGAAGGCGCCGCGGGCGACGACAAGGTCGTCGACGCCGACTTCGAGGAGGTCGACGACGACAAGAAGAGCCGGTCGGCCTGACGGCCGGCCCTCCTGAAGGTCCGATTGCCGCCCCGGCCTCCCGGCCGGGGCGGTTTACGGTTGAACCATCAATGCCGCGAGATGCCCGTAGCGGCGGGGTGACGCGGCCCCACCGGCCGCGGACCGACCGCCGCCCGGAACGACAGAGACCGCATGGCTAAGCAGGACTATTACGAGCAGCTCGGGGTCGCCCGCACGGCCAGTGCCGACGAAATCAAGAAGGCCTATCGAAAGCTGGCCATGCAGTATCACCCGGACCGGAATCCGGGTGACTCGACGGCCGAGCAGAAGTTCAAGGAGATCAACGAGGCCTACGACGTCCTGAAGGACGAGCAGAAGCGCGCCGCCTACGACCGTTTCGGCCACGCCGCCTTCGAGAATGGCGGCGGACCCCGCGGGCCGGGCGCCGGCTTCGACTTCTCCACCGGCTTCGCCGACATTTTCGACGAGATGTTCGGCGACTTCATGGGCCAGCGCCGAGGCCGGTCCGGCGGCGGCCGGGGCGCCGATCTCCGCTACAACAGGGAGATCACGCTGGAGGAGGCCTTCAAGGGCAAGCAGGCGACCCTCCGGGTGCCGACATCGCCCCTGTGCGACGCGTGCACCGGCCCCGGCGCCGAGGGCGGCAGCCAGCCGGTCGTCTGCCCGACCGGTTCGGGCCTGGGCAAGGTCCGCACCCAGCAGGGCT
>JAJUFW010000625.1 GCA_029263555.1 Alphaproteobacteria bacterium | reverse complement strand
CGGCTCTTGACCACGTCGCCGATCGAGATCATGCCGCAGAGACGGCCGTCCTCGACGACCGGGATGTGACGGATGCGCCTGCCGGTCATCACCGCCATCAGCGTGTCGACGGCGTCCTCGCGCGTGCAGGTCACGACGTCGCGGGTCATCACCTGTTCGGCCGGCGCGGAAAGGGCGTCCGGGCCCCGTTCGGCCAGCGTGCGCACGAGGTCGCGTTCCGACAATATGCCGGCGACGGTCGCGCCGTCGCGGCTCACGACCAGGGCGCCGATGCGGCGCTCGGCCAGCAGCCGGATCGCGGCCTGCAGCGTGGTCTCCGGTGTGGTCGTGACCACCTCCGTGCCCTTTTGGCGAAGGATCGAGTCAACCGTAATCACGCGTCCTCCTTTCCCTGACGGGAGCGATGGGGACCGGCGGTACCAGCCGACCGCCGGGCGGAACCGGTGTCGACGATCAGCTTAATACGAACGTATTGATTGCGTCATCTCCCCAAGGATGCGGGGCTCCCGCGCGGGCGGGGCCGTCATCCGCGCGGACGCAGATAGGGCGTCAGCTTCCATTCGGCCGCCTTCACGAGGCGGGTCGCCAGGAAGTTGATCAGGAGGTAGATCGCCCCGGCGACGATCAGGACCTCGATGGGCTTGAAGGTGCGCGAGATGATGCGCGCGGCGATGCCGGTGATGTCCATCAGCGTGATCAGGCTGGCAAGCGAGCTTGCCTTCACCATCAGGATGATCTCGTTGCCGTAGGCCGGCAGGGCCTGGCGGATTGCAAGCGGCATGACGATGCGCCGGAAGGTCATGAACCGGGACATGCCGCAGGCCCGCGCGGCCTCGATCTGGCCCCAGGGCACCGACTGGATGCCGCCGCGGATGATCTCCGCCCCATAGGCGGTCGTATTGAGCGTCAGCGCCAGGATGGCGCACCAGTACGGCTCGCGCAGGAAGGGCCAGAGAAAGCTGTCCCGCAGGAACTTGAACTGGCTCAGTCCGAAATAGATGAGATAGAGCTGGACCAGAAGCGGCGTCCCGCGGAAGACGAAGATGTAGGCGTAGGAGAACCCGGACAGGAGCGGGTTGGACGAGAGCCGCATCAGCGCCATGCCCGTCGCGCAGAAGGCGCCCAGCGCCAGCGACAGGAGCACGAGCTGCAGCGTCACCGGGATGCCGGCGAGGAGCTGGCCGGCGCTGTTGGCCATGAGCTGGAAGTCCATGCCTCAGGCCCTCCTCACCCCGCGTGCGTAATGCCGCTCCGCCTTCTGGAACAGCGTCTGGGACGCCGTGGTCAGGACAAGATAGAGCACGGCCGCGGTGATGTAGAAGATGAACGGGCTCCGGGTCGAGTTCGAGGCGACAGTCGAAATGCGCATCAGCTCGGCCAGCGAGGTCACGGAGATCAGCGTCGTGTCCTTGAGGGTGAGCTGCCAGACATTGCCCAGCCCCGGCAGCGCCAGCCGCATCATCTGGGGCAGGGTGATCCGGAAGAAGATCTGGCGCCGGCTCATCCCGAAGGCGCGCCCCGCCTCGATCTGGCCCTGCGGGACGGATTGGATGGCGCCGCGGATGACTTCCGCCGAATAGGCGCCGGAGATGACGCCGACGGACAGCACCCCGACCATGAACGGGCTCAGCTCCAGATAGCCCGTATAGCCGAAGATCTGGGCGACCGACATGATCACCCGGCTGGAGCCGAAGAAGAAGAGATAGATGACCAGGAGTTCGGGCACGCCCCGGACGATCGTCGTATAGACGTCCCCGGCGCCGCGAAGGACGCGGTTGCGGCCCAGCTTGGCGATGGCGACCATCGTGCCGACGACGATCCCGAAGGCGAAGGCCAGCACGGCGACCAGGACCGTCATGCCTGCGCCGCGCAGCATCTCGTCGCCCCAGCCGGCGTCGCCGAAAGCCAGGAGGTCCAGACTCATCGTTTCCGGTCCCGGAATGGCGGAAGCGGCCAGCACCCGGCGGCGCTGGCCGCTTCCCGTGCGTCAGCGAAACGTCCGGTCAGCCTTCGCAGCCCGTCTGCGGCGCGGCGATGTCGACATCGAACCACTGCACCGCGAGCTTGGACATCGTGCCGTCCTTCTTGATCTCGCACAGGGCTTGGTTCAGCCGGGCCTCGAGCTCCGTGTCGTCCTTGCGCAGGCCGATG
>JAJUFW010000143.1 GCA_029263555.1 Alphaproteobacteria bacterium | reverse complement strand
GGCGCTTCGAGCGAACGGAAAAGGGGATTGTCCTGATCACCCGCGAAATGCTGGCGGCGCTGCAGTGAGAGGCGGACCATCCCGGCCGCCGGCCCTGCAGGCGTTCGGCATCGATGCCCGGGTGCTGGTGCCGGGATATCCCGGGATCATGGCGGCCCTGGAAGAGGCGGAACCCGTGCTCGACGACCCGAACCTGTTCGGCGGCGGCCCGGCGCGGCTCTGGCGTGGCCGCCTGCGGGGCGTTCGCGTCCGGGCCTATGTCCTGGACTGCCCGGGCCTCTACGACCGGCCCGGCAACCCCTATCTCGGCCCCGAGGGGCGGGACTGGCCGGACAATCACCGGCGGTTCGCAGCTCTCGGCTGGGCAGCGGCAAGGCTGGCCGGCGTGCCCGACGGACGCCCCGCGGATCCGGGCTGGGCGCCCGACCTCGTCCATGGCCATGACTGGCAGGCCGGGTTGGCGCCGGCCTATATCCGCCTGGCCGGCAGCCCGGTCCGGACGGTCATGACGATCCACAACCTGGCCTATCAGGGCTGGTTTCCGGCGACGGTTTTCCCGGAACTCGGCCTTCCGCCCGGCAGCTTCTCGATCGAGGGGGTGGAGTATTACGGCGGCGTCGGCTTCCTGAAAGCCGGTCTCTGGTATGCCGACCGGCTGACGACCGTCAGCCGCACCTATGCGCAGGAGATCCAGGGGCCGGAGCACGGGGCCGGCCTCGACGGGCTGCTTCGGCGGCGCTCGGCCGATCTCGTCGGCATCGTCAACGGCGCGGACTATGAGGTCTGGAATCCGGAGACCGATCCGGCGCTGCCGCAGCCCTTCTCGGCCGTTGCGCCGGCGGGCAAGGCCGCGGCCAAGGCAGCTCTTCAGGCGCGCATGGGCCTGCCGGTGACGCCCGACATGCCCGTTTTCGGCGTGGTCAGCCGTCTCACCGGGCACAAGGGGCTGGACCTCCTGCTCGGCGCCGTGCAGGGGCTGGTCGACCGGGGCGCCCAACTGGTCCTGCTGGGCAGCGGCGACCGCGACCTGGAGGACGGATTCGAGCTCGCGGCCCGGACCTGGCCGCGACGGGTCGCCGTCCGCCTGGGCTATGACGAAACGCTGTCCCATCTGATCGAGGGCGGGTCGGACGTGATCGTCGTTCCGTCGCGGTCCGAACCCTGCGGGCTGACCCAGATCTACGCGCTGCGCTACGGCGCCCTGCCGCTCGTCCGCCGGACGGGCGGCCTGGCCGACACGGTGGTCGACGCGGATCCCGGGACCATCGCGGCCGGCACCGCGACCGGTTTCGTCTTCGAGGAGGCGACGGTCGAGGCCCTATCCGCCGCCATCGACCGCGCCTGCGCCCTGTGGCAGGACCGGGACCTCTGGTCCCGCCTGCAGCGGACCGCCATGGCCGCCGAGTTCGGCTGGCCTGAGGCGGCGGCGGAATATGCGGCGGTCTATCGGGGCGTGATGGCATGAAACCCTGTCATCGGCCGAGGGCGCGGAGAGGCAGTCGATCGGGCGCCTTCACGAACAGCGCTTCCCCGCATTCAGGAAGTCCCGTGTCACGGCGACCGCTTCGGCCAGGCCGATGCGCTGGATCTCCACCCCCTCGGGGAAGGCGCCCGCCAGGCGCGAGGGCATCATCGGGTCGAGCAGCACGAAGACGCCCTGGTCGTCGGCGCGGCGGACCAGCCGGCCGAAGGCCTGCTTCAGGCGCAGGCGTGTGATCATGTCGTCATAGCGCTTGCGGCCGAAGGCTTCGCGCCGGGCCCGGTGCAGGATGGTCGGTCGCGGCCAGGGCACGCGGTCGAACACGATCAGGCGAAGCGACGGGCCAGGCACGTCCACCCCGTCCCGCACCGCGTCGGTGCCGAGAAGGCAGGCATCTTCCTCGCCGCGGAAGATGTCGACCAGGGTCGAGACATCCATCCCGTCCAGATGCTGGGCGTAGAGCGGCAGGCCCGCCGCCTCCAGCGGCCCGGCGATGCGGCTGTGGACCTCCTTCAGCCGGCTGATCGCCGTGAACAGGCCGAGCCCTCCGCCGCCGGCCGCCAGGAAAAGCTCTCGATAGGCGGATGCGACCTGGGCCAGGTCGTCCTTGCGGACGTCGGTCACCACCAGGACCCGGGTCCGCGTCGGGTAGTCGAAGGGGGAGGGGACCTGGACCCGTAGGGCCGGGCCTCCCATGTACCAGGCGCCGGTCCGGGCCTCGGCCGCGCGCCAGTCCCGCTCGACATCGCCGGTGCCGTCGGTCAGCGTCGCCGAGGTGACGACGATGCCGTGGGCCGGGCGGGCCACGGCTCTGGCAAAGGGGATTGTCGGGTCGATCCAGTGGCGGTAGTAGCCGATATCCACGTCGCGCCCGGCTTCGCGCTCGACCCCGAACCAGTCGACGAAGTCCTCCGGCGTCTCGCCGCCCAGCGTCTCCAGCATCTGGCGCCAGGCGCCGATCTCGTTGCGGGCGCGCCGCTCGATGGAGCGCGCGGCCGCATCGATCCGCTGCCGTTGGGTCGAGTCCAGCTCGTCCGCGTCGCGGTCGAGGCGGGATTTCAGAAGCTCGGCCAGCTTCAGCATCGGCTCCTGCAGGCGCTCCAGCGCGACCAGCAGGTCCCTTGCCGCCTCCATCAGGCCGTCGACGGGCTCGGTCGCGTCGGTCTCCAGGCTGTAGGGGCCGTCGCTGCCGGCCGCCCTGGCATAGACCTGCGCCCGGACCAGGACGAGGAAGGCTTCCGTCGGCCCGGCTGGCGCGCCGTCGATCACCCGCATCGGCCAGCCTTCGGCGGGCAGCGCCCGGGCGGCGCGGTTCACCTCGTCCAGCCATTCCAGCGCCTCCTCGTCGCCGGCGACTAGATCCTCGATCCGCCGCTTGAGGCCCCGCACCCGGCTGGACCTTCCGGTTTCGGACCCGATCAGCCAGCGGCGCATCTCGGCCGTCTCCAGGCCGGTCAGGTGGCCGGCGAAGGCGCTGTCGGCCGCATCGAACAGGTGATGGCCCTCGTCGAACACGAAGCGTGTCGGCAGCGAGGAATCGTCCATGCCGCCCACCGCCGCCTGCACCATCACGAGCGCGTGGTTGGCGATCACGATGTCGGCGCGCCGGGCGCGCCGGATCGACCGTTCGATGAAGCACCGGCTGTAATGGGGGCAGGCGGAATAGATGCACTCCCCGCGCCGGTCCGCCAGGCCGAGGCTGCGGCCGCGCCCGACCACGTCGGCCAGCCAGCCGGGGAAATCGCCCCCGGTCATGTCGCCGTCCCGGGTGGCGGCGGTCCAGCGCGCCATCAGACCGATCGCGACGCCGTATTGCGGCTGAACCTGGAGGGATCGCGACGCCTCCTCCAGGTTCAGAAGGCACAGATAGTTCTCCCGGCCCTTGCGCAGGACGACGCGGCGCCCCTTCTGGTCCTGCCGGGGGAACAGGCGCGACAGCTCGTCGTCGATCTGATGCTGCAAGTTGCGGGTATAGGTGGATACCCAGACCGGGCCCTTGTTCTTTTCGGCCCAAAGCGTCGCCGGGGCGAGATAGCCCAGCGTCTTGCCGACGCCGGTGCCGGCTTCGGCCAGGACGGTGTTCGGCCCGTTCTCGCGGGCGCGGGGGGTGAAGGCAGCGGCGACGGCGCTCGCGTAATCCGCTTGCTGGGGCCGCTGTTCCGCCCCTTCGCCCAGCAGCATGGCCAGGCGTTGGCGGGTCTCGGCCGCGGTTACGGGCTTCGATCCGGGCGGCGGGGGCGGCGCCTCGCCCTGCCACTCCGGAAGCCGGTTCCAGACCGCCAGGGCCAAGCGGATCTGCCGGTCGGTAAGGGGCGCCGGGTGGCCGAGCGCCGCCAGCACCAGCGGCGCCCAGGGCCAGCCCGCGGTGCCCATCGCCTGGGCGATCCCGACCGGATCCGACTGCTCCTGTCGCCCGGTCGCGGTGAGGTCGCGCAGCAGGCGCTCCGCCACCTGCCGCAGGACGATCGCCTGGTCCTCAAGGGTCTGGGGATTGCCTAGGCCCAGCGCTTCGGCAAGCCCGCGCGGCGTCGGCCGGCAGAACCCGGCGGGATGGACGAAGGCGAACAGCTCCAGCAGGTCATAGGCCTGGACCCAGTCCCGCCCGCAGCGCCGCGCGACCGAGCGGGCGTGAACCAGGATCATGGGGGGCCCGTCCAGGCGCTTCGCCAGGGCGGCCGGCCTCAGGTCCAGGATTTCGCCCTCGGCGGTCAGCAGCACCCCGCCCCGGGCGCCGACCACCAGGGTGTCGGCGTCCGGCAGCAGGATCCGGGGGGCGGGATGGTTGGCCGGTGAGTCCATGGCCGGCACTATAGGGCCGGAACTTTTGGTGAACCACACTCCTTCGCGGCCCTCCGGTGAGCGGGCCGGCGTTCGCTGCGCTTCAAAAACCGGGACCCCGCTCCTATAGTGCGCGCCTTCGAAACCTGCGAACTGCATTCTACAGATGTCCGACGAAGCCGCCCGCCCCGTAGACGAGATCCGTGCCCCGCACGACATCGACAATCCCCTGAAGGCGCCGCGGCTGGAGAAGCTGAAAGCCCTGCGCGCGCTGGGGATCGATCCCTATCCCTACCGCTACGACCGGACGGCCACGGCGGCCGGGCTTCAGGCAAAATACGCGGATCTGGCGCCGGACACCGAGACGGGAGACGAGGTGCGGGTCGCCGGGCGCATCCGCTCGATGCGCAACAGCGGCATGTTCATCGATCTGCACGACACTTCCGGCAAGATCCAGGTCTTCTGCCATAAGGACTACCTTACGGAGCAGAGCCAGGAGGTGCTGAAGGCGCTGGACCTCGGCGACCAGATCGGTGTCGAGGGGACGGTCCGGCGGACCAAGCGCGGCGAGCTCACGATCAACGCCCGCGTGCTGACGGTGCTGGCCAAGACCCTGCTGCCCCTGCCCGAGAAGTATCACGGCCTGACCGATGTCGAGCAGCGCTACCGCCAGCGCTATGTCGACCTGATCATGAACGAGGAGGCGCGCGAGACTCTGCGGGCCCGGTCGCGCATCGTCGCCAGCCTGCGCCGCTTCATGCAGGACGAAGGCTTCCTCGAGGTCGAGACGCCGATGCTGCACCCGATCCTGGGCGGCGCCTCGGCCAAGCCCTTCGTCACCCACCACAACGCGCTCGACACGGACCTCTATCTCCGCATCGCGCCCGAGCTTTATCTCAAGCGCCTGATCGTCGGCGGCCTTTCCGACAAGGTGTTCGAGATCAACCGGAACTTCCGGAACGAGGGGCTGTCGACCCGGCACAACCCCGAGTTCACGATGATGGAAGCCTACTGGGCCCTTGCCGACTACAAGGACGTCATGGCCCTGATCGAGCGGATGTTCCGCACGGTCGCCGAAGAGGCGGTCGGCAGCGCCGTCGTCCGCTATGGCGAGCACGAGATCGACTTCAGCCGGCCCTTCGTCGCCAAGCCGATGACGACCCTGGTCCAGGAGGCGACCGGCGTCGACTTCCTGGCGATCGAGGACGCGGAGGCCGCGCGGGCCGAGGCGCGCCGCCTGCAGGTGCCGATCACCGGCAAGGAGAACTGGGGCCAGGTGGTCGAGGCCGTGTTCGGCGAGAAGGTCGAGCACACGCTGATCCAGCCGACCCATGTGACGGACTTCCCGCGCGAGATCTCGCCGCTGGCCAAGGCGCACCGCGACGATCCGCGGCTGACCGAGCGGTTCGAGACCTATGTGAACGGCTGGGAACTGGCCAACGCCTTTTCCGAGCTGACCGACCCGCAGGATCAGTTCGAGCGCTTCGAGGCGCAGGTCCGGGCCCGCGAGGCGGGCGACGACGAGGCGCAGATGATGGACACGGACTACGTGACTGCCCTCGAATACGGGCTGCCGCCGACCGGCGGGCTCGGCGTCGGCATCGACCGGCTGACCATGATCCTGACCAACAGCCCGTCGATCCGCGACGTCATCCTGTTCCCGACCCTGCGCCCGCGCCGATAGGGGCTTAAGGCAGGTCCCGGCCGTCGCAGTCGCGGGTGATGCGCGTCAGGGCGTCCTGGCCCGACGACGTCACCCGGTTGGCGATGACGCTGTCCCACAGGCCGTCCTCCTTCAGGCGGTCGGCGATGCAGGCGCAGTAGACCTGGCACCGCGAAGTATCGCTGCCGGTCGCGACGCAGGTCCGCTCGCACGCCGTCAGGAATTCGCGGGTAACCGCCGCGGGCGAGGGGCCGGCCACGGCGGCGACGCCGTAGAGCGCGGCAAGCAGCAGCGGCTGATGGACGAGGTAGACGGCAAGGCTGCGGCGTCCGGTCCAGACCAGCGTGCGGCCGATCCGTCCCGACGGATGCCATCGAAGGAAGCTTGCCCCGGCCGCCCGGGCGAGGACGAGCCGCGCCAGCGCGATCCCTGCCAGCACCATGCCGAACCAGGGCAGCAGCGGCACATAGTCGTTGGTGCGCGGGAAATAGGTCATGAGCCCGAGCCAGCGCCAGGCCGGGGCGTCGAAGGCCGGGTGGGCGAAGAGCCCCGGCGCCGCGAGCGCCAGCGCCGCCGCCACGATGACGATCGAAACCGGCAGGCGCAGGAACGCCAGGCCCAGCACGCTGGAGACGGCGATGCAGTGCAGGATGCCGAACCAGATGAAGTCGTCGGGGAGGGCGATGCGGGTCACGGCCGTGATCGCCAGCGCTGCCCCCGTAACCAGCGCCAGCCGGCGGAGATAGGGGCGCGGGCGCAGGCCGCCGCGCGTCGCCAGGACCAGGCTGACGCCGACGAGGGCCAGGAAGGATCCGGCGATCGCCCGGGCGAAGATCTGCCAGGGCCGGCTGGTCGCGATCTCGGTCGCGATCAGGTCGTAGAAGCTCAAGTCCCAGGCGAAATGATAGACGATCATCGCCGCAAGGGCGCCGCCGCGCGCGGCATCGACCAGGGGCAGCCGCCCGCCGGGTCCGATCGGGGCCATGTCCGTCCGGGCGGTCACGGGACCTCCGGCCCGCGCGGCTTCGCGCGGGGCGCCCGGCGCCCGGGATCGGAGGTCTGCCCGATCTGGCCGACGGTCGCGCTCATGGACGTGAGGGCAGGGATCGCTGGAACTTCGGC
Source organism: Alphaproteobacteria bacterium (assembly GCA_029263555.1). Classification (GTDB taxonomy): domain Bacteria; phylum Pseudomonadota; class Alphaproteobacteria; order DSM-16000; family Inquilinaceae; genus JAJUFW01. The sequence goes on along the minus strand of JAJUFW010000143.1, from coordinate 233 downwards.
CGGCCGGTCAGGCGATTCGGCCGTGGGCGAAATCCCAGTAGAGCCGGCGCGCCCGGGCGAATAGGGGGCCCGGCTGCAGATCCCGGTTCTCTATCCTGGTGAAGGCCAGGACCTTGCCGAAATTGCCGGTCGAGAACACTTCGTCCGCGTTCAGGACGTCCTCCGGCGTAAGCCGGCCCTCGACCACCTCGACGCCGTCCGCGCGCAGGAGCGCGATCACCCGCTGCCGTGTG
>JAJUFW010000132.1 GCA_029263555.1 Alphaproteobacteria bacterium | reverse complement strand
TTTTTTTCGATGTCTCCAATCCCGTGAGGGTCAGAGCAGGAAGATTGCTCCGAGGAGAAGCAGCACCGCCACGCTGACGATAGCGTAGGTGCTGAACTTGACGAACCCGGCCCAGACAGCCTGGCGCGATGCCAGCATCTCCTGATCGACTTCGACGTGCGTGTTATGTGTTGCCATCCTTTGCCTCGAAGCGGTCCGAAATCCTAGGCGCTAATTAAAGTTCCGCCAGGAACTTAGCAAGGGAAATTGGTCATTTGGCCGCACGGATTCCGGCCGCCGGGTTGACGAGAGAGGCGAGCCCGTCGCCCGATGCATCCAGGATCACCCGCTCGTTCTCGACCCGGACGCGGCCTTCCGCGATCAGTCGGAGCGCGAGCGGGTAGCACTGGTGCTCGACCCGCAGGACGCGCGCCGCCAGCCGTTCCGCATCGTCGTCCGGCAGCACCGGAACGGCGGCCTGCACGATGATCGGACCGTCGTCCATTTCGGCCCGGACAAAATGGACCGTACAGCCCGTGATCCGGACCCCGGCCGACAGCACCTGCTCATGCGTATGCAGCCCCTTGAAGGCCGGCAGCAGCGAGGGGTGGATGTTGATCAGCCGGTCGTGCCACCGGCGGACGAAGTCCGCCGTCAGCAGGCGCATGAAGCCGGCGAGGCACACGAGCTCGACGCCGGCGGCGTCGAGCGCCGCGTTCAGCGCCGCCTCGAAGGAGGCCCGGTCGGGGTCGTCCCTGTGACCGATGAGGGCCGTCGGAACGCCGGCGGCCTTCGCGGTCTCCAGCCCGGCGGCATCGGCCCGGTTGGAGACGACGAGGACGATTTCGGCGGGAAAGTCCGGGACTGCGCAGGCGTCGATCAGCGCTCCCATGTTGCTGCCCCGCCCCGAAATCAGGACGGCGACCTTCAGGCGTGCCACGCGACCTCCCGGCCGTCGATCAGAACCCGTTCCGGCCCGGAGGCCGGGACCACCTCGCCGATCGCCGTCGCGGATTCGCCGCGCTCGGCTAGGATGTCCAGGGCATCTTCCACCCGGTCTCGGGGTACGATGGCGATCATGCCGATGCCGCAGTTGAAGGTGCGGGACATCTCGGCATCCGACAGCGATCCGGCGGAGCGCAGCCACCGGAAGACGGGCGGCAGCGACCACCGCCCGGCATCCAGATGGACGCCGAGCCCTTCCGGAAGCACCCGCGGGATGTTCTCGGTCAGGCCGCCGCCGGTGATATGGGCGAAGGCATGGCCGGCATCCGCTTCAAGAAGAGCGAGGATGCTTCGGACGTAGATGCGGGTCGGCGTCAGCAGCGCTTCGCCCAGGCTTCTGGCGGGCTCGAACGGTGCCGGATCGGCATAGGCCAGGTTCTGCTCGCGGACCAGGCGGCGGACCAGCGAGAATCCGTTGGAATGGATCCCGGACGAGGCGAGGCCCAGCACCACGTCGCCGGCGCGGACCCTGTCGCCCGTCAGCACCCGGTCGCGGTCGACGGCGCCGACGGCGAAGCCGGCCAGATCATAGTCGTCGCCGGCATAATGGCCGGGCATCTCGGCCGTCTCACCGCCGATGAGGGCGCATCCTGCCTGACGGCATCCCTCCGCGATGCCGGCCACGATCTGCTCGCCCGACCGCACATCCAGCTTGCCGGTCGCGAAATAGTCCAGGAAGAACAGCGGTTCCGCGCCCTGGACGACAAGGTCGTTGACGCACATCGCGACCAGGTCGATGCCGACCGTGTCGTGGCGGCCCGCGTCGATGGCAACGCGAAGCTTTGTCCCGACCCCATCGGTCGAGGCGACCAGGATCGGATCCTTGAAGCCCGCCGCCTTTAGGTCGAAAAGGGCGCCGAAACCGCCCAGCCCGCCGAGCGTGCCGCTGCGCTGCGTGCTCCGGGCATGGGGCTTAATGGCCTCGACAAGGGCGTTGCCGGCGTCGATATCTACGCCGGAGAGCCGGTAGGCATCGTCATCGCGAATCCCGTCGCCCGGCGGATTGGAAGATGGGGTGGTGATGGCAACCTCGCGAACGCTGGCGTATAAACGGGTGGGCTAAGCGCTGCCGACCATAGCCGAATCGGATGTCTTTGCAATGCTCAACCGCCTTGTCGTCCTGACCGTCTTTCTTCTTTCCGCAATGGGTGCGCTGCCCTCGGTGGCGCAGGAGCGGGGCGGTCTCTTCACGGTCAGCGACGTGAAGGTCGACGTCTCCGGCGCGACCACCACGGACGCCCGTGAACGGGCGTTCGCGGAAGGCCAGGTCAAGGCCTTCCAGATGCTCCTCGACCGGCTGGGCGTGGACCAATCGCGATTCAATGCGGGCATGGCGTCCGAGATCGAGCTCGGCCAGGTGCTCCGCAGCTTCCAGGTCGATCAGGAAAGCACCACCGCCGGGCGCTACATGGCGACCCTGACCTACCAGTTCCGCCCCGACGAGGTCCGGGAGCTGCTGCGCAGCCGGTCGATCGACTTCGCTGCCACGGTCAGCAAGCCGGTCGTGGTCATCCCGGTCTACCGCTCGCCGGCAGGTCCCCGCCTGTGGGACAGCCCCAATCCTTGGCTGGACGCCTGGCTGGATTTCCCGGGGGGCGAGGGGTTCGTGCCGGTGATCGTTCCCTTCGGCGATCTTCAGGACATCCGGGACATCACCACCGAGCAGGCCATGGCGGGCGATCGTGCCGCCATCGAGGCGATCGTGAGCCGTTACGAGGCCGGCAGCGCCATCGTCGCCGTAGCCGAGCCGCGGGACGGGGCCATCGATGTCTCCTATACCCGATACGACCTGGAGTTCGGGGACACGATGTCCAGCGTCACCGTCGATCAAGGGGCGGACGAGCCGACGATGCTGGCGGAAGCCACAAGACAGGTATCCGCGCAGTTGGAAGCCGCCTGGCGTGACCGGACGCGGATTCAATCCGGCCAGCGCAGCACGCTTGCCTTGCTGGTGCCGTTGCGCGGCGACGGCAGCGACTGGTTCTCGATCCAGAGACGGCTGCGCCAGGTTTCCACCATCGTGGCGACGCGCGTCGTCAGCCTTTCGCCCTACGAGGCGGTTCTGGAGGTCGACTATGTGGGCGACCAGGAACAGTTCCGCCTTGCCCTTGCCCAACGGGACCTGATGTTGGAGCAGGGATCCCATGCGCCGCAGCTCAGGCTGGCGGAAGCCGGCAGCGTCGGGTTCCCGTGAGGGAGGTCGGCCTCTCGGCGCCGGCGACCGTCGCTCCCCCCGCACGATGACGCACCGAACTTCTGCCCGCATGGGAGCGGCCGTTCCCAACCTGCTCAGCCTCGCCCGGCTGTTCTCGGCGCCGGTCGCGGTCTGGCTCATCGTGGTCGACGAATACACGGCCGCCTTCTGGCTGTTCCTCGCGGCCGGGCTTAGCGATGCGGTGGACGGCACGCTGGCGCGGCTGCTTGGGGCGCGGACGGTGCTGGGATCCTATCTGGACCCGATTGCCGACAAGGCGCTTGTCATGGGCGTGTTCTTCGCCCTCGGCTACACCGGCAACCTGCCGGTCTGGATCGTGATGCTGGTCGTGTCCCGGGACATCTTCATCCTGGGCGGCGCGGTCCTGCTTCAGACGCTCAAGCCGACGGCCGGGGCGATCCGGCCGGCGATGATCAGCAAGCTGAACACCGCTCTTCAGATTGCGCTTGCGGTCGGAACGCTGGGGCTGGCGGCGTTCGCGATCGAAGCCGGCTGGGTTCAGCGGATTCTCATCTGGGCGGTGGCCGCGACGACCGTTCTGTCCGGCATGACCTACCTCATCAGCGCCGGCCGGCGGCTGGGATCGGAGGATCTATCGTGAGCGTTGCGATGCGTCCTTCCCGGTTCTGGCTGATCGCGCTCGGAATCTCGATCGCTCTCCTGTGGCTGCTCGCGGACGTGCTGATGCCGTTCGCCGCGGCGATGGCGGTGGCCTATCTCCTGGATCCGGTGACGGACCGGCTGCAGCGGCTAGGCGCTCCCCGATGGCTCGCGACGACGCTGGTGCTGCTGGCCTTCTTCATTCTCGCGATCCTGCTTCTCATCCTCCTGGTCCCGATCATCGAGGAACAGGTCTCCCGATTCATCCAGGCCTTGCCGACCTATCGGCAATCCCTGCACGAGATCTTCTCGCCCATCCTGAGCGAGCTGCGCGAGAGCGTCGCGGGCAAGGACTTCGAGGAGATCCAATCGGCGGTCGGCAACTATGTCGGCGAGGCCGCGCGCTGGATCGGTTCGGTCATGGGCGGGCTGTGGCGGGGCGGGCTTGCCATCATCGACATCATCTCCCTGCTGGTCATTACGCCGGTCGTGGCGTTCTATCTTCTGCGGGACTGGGACCGAATGGTCAGCACGATCGATGGCCTGCTCCCCCGGGCCCATCTGGAAGAGATCCGCGGCATTGCCCGGGATGTCGACCGGACGCTGGCGTCCTTCCTCCGGGGGCAACTCACCGTCTGCCTGGTGCTGGGGACCTATTATGCGGTGGCGCTGGGGCTTGTCGGCCTGGACGCCGGCGTGATCGTCGGCATGGGCGCCGGCCTCCTGTCCTTCATTCCCTATGTCGGCACGATCACCGGCTTCGTCGTTTCGATGGCGATTGCCCTCGTGCAGTTCGACCAGTGGACCATGTGGGCCCTGGTGGCCGGCCTGTTCGTGCTAGGACAGGTCGTGGAAGGCAATTTTCTCACGCCGAAGCTGGTCGGTGATTCGGTCGGGCTGCATCCGGTCTGGGTAATGTTCGCATTGCTGGCCGCGGGCAGCCTCTTCGGCTTTACCGGCATTCTGCTGGCCGTGCCGGCCGCGGCCGTGATCGGCGTTCTCGTGCGGTTCTTCCTGTCGAAATATCTGGCCAGCCGCTACTTCCAGGGCGGGGAGGAACCGCCTGTCGCCCCGGCTGACGAGGTTACGGATCAGGAGGCGGTGGCGTCGCCCGCGGCCGCGACTGCTGCTGACCCCGCGGCGGGACCGGTCGCGCCCGTCAAGGACGCAAGAGCGTGAGCGACGCCGCACAACTGCCCCTGGATCTTGGCCACCGCGCAGCCATGGAGGCTGAGGATTTCCTGGTGGCCGACAGCAATCTCGAGGCCGTCGGCTGGTTGGACCGCTGGCCCGAATGGCCGGCGCCGGCGCTCGTGATCCATGGACCGGCCGGCTGCGGCAAGACGCATCTGACGCAGGTCTGGAGGGCCCGCTCCGGCGCCGTGTCGCTGGCGCCCGGGGACCTGGCCCATGCCGACCTGCCGGCCCTGATGGGACAGGGCGGGGCGGTGGCGATCGACGACGCCGACGGTCTTTCGGGCGAGGCCGAGGAACACGCGCTGTTCCATCTCTACAACATGGCTCGGGATTCCGGCGGCCATCTGCTGCTGACGGCGCGCATCCCGCCGGCGCGCTGGCCGGTGCGCCTGCCGGACCTGGCCTCCAGGCTTCGGGCCGCGCCGACCGTGGCGGTCGAGGGCCCGGACGACGTTCTGCTGTCGGCGGTGCTGGTGAAGCTCTTCGCCGACCGCCAGCTCCGCGTGGGCACCGACGTCATCGGCTTCGTCGTGCCCCGGATGGAGCGCAGCTTCGCGGCGGCAAGGCGGCTCGTGGCCGATCTGGATGCGGCCAGCCTGGCATATCGCCGCCCGATCACCGTACCGCTGGCCCGCACCGTGATGGGGCGGCGGCAAGAGGAGAGGGACTGACCATGGATTTGGGAATCGCCGGTAGGAAGGCTCTCGTCTGTGCGGCCAGCAGGGGGCTCGGCAAAGCCTGCGCGCTGGCCCTGGCGCGGGAAGGGGTGTCGGTGACCATCACCGCCCGGACAAGGGACGTCCTGGAGCGGACGGCCGAGGAGATCCGTCAGGCGACAGGGGTGGAGGTGACGCCGGTCGTCGGCGACATCACGACAGACGAAGGACGCCAGGCGGCGCTCGACGCCTGCCCCGAACCGGACATTCTGATCAACAATGCGGGCGGCCCGCCGCCGGGCGATTTCCGCAACTGGGGGCGGGACGAGTGGATCGGCGCCGTCGAAGGCAACATGCTGACGCCCATCCTGCTCATCAAGGCGACGGTCGACGGCATGATCGCCCGCGGCTTCGGCAGGATCGTCAACATCACCTCCAGCGCCGTGAAGGCGCCGATCCCGGTGCTTGGCCTTTCCAACGGCGCGCGTTCTGGCCTGACGGGCTTCGTCGCCGGCATCGCCCGCGAGACCATCGCCCACAATGTGACGATCAACAATCTCCTGCCCGGACCGTTCGAGACGGACCGGCTGCGCGCGACCTTCGAGGCTTCGGCGAAGCGAAGCGGCCGACCGGTGGAAGAGGAGGTGGAGCACCGACGCCGCTCCAATCCCGCGCGCCGGTTCGGCCGCCCGGAAGAGTTCGGGGCCGCTTGCGCCTTCCTGTGCAGCGTCCATGCGGGCTACATGACCGGCCAGAACATCCTGCTGGACGGCGGAGCCTATCCGGGCACGTTCTAGGAACGTGCCCTACCGGGGCGGGTCAGAGAAGACCCTTCGGGATCGCATAGTCGATGATCCGCCCGACCGCCCCGGGCAGGTCGGCCCAGCGGTCGATCGGCAGTTCCAGATGGGCGAAGGCCGCCGTCGGGAACTTCGCCTCGATCTGCGCCAGAAGATCGGGATCGCTGGCCGCTCCAAGCGTCCCCAGCAACAGCTGCAGATCGGGATTGTGCCCGACGACCATGACGCGGGCATGCCGGTCCGGCGCCCGCGCCAGCCTTTCGACGAGGGCAGCGCATCCGGCGAGATAGAGCGCCCGGTCGTACTCGGTCGGCGGATCGGCGGCCCATTGCGCGGCCACAAGCGCTTTCGTCTCCGTGGCCCGCCGGGCGGTGGAACAGAGGATCAGGTCCGGAACGGTGGATTTCTGCCGGATATATCGGCCCATGGCGACGGCCGCGCGCTCGCCGCGTGGCGACAGCGGCCGGTCGTGATCCTCCAGTTTCGGGTTCTCCCAGTCGGACTTGGCGTGGCGCAGCACAAGCAGGCTTTTCACGTTGCGGCTCCACCTGAGGGAAAAGCGTCACCGAAGTGTAAACATCCATGGATGGCGGATGACGGGAAAGCGCTATATAACGGGGAGGAACGGCCGTCGACAGGTGAAGACGTTGATTCTGCACATAAGTTGCTTCGCCGACTGCGTGCGACGACCGCCTTGGAGCCCCGTCCCGTGACCCTTGCGCCCGAGCTAGTCCATCCCCAGATCGATCCCAGTTCGCCCGACCGGTTCATAAACCGCGAACTTTCCTGGCTGGCGTTCAACGAACGCGTCCTGGAAGAGGCCTACAATAGGTCCCATCCGATTCTGGAGCGGGTACGGTTCCTGGCGATTTCGGCCTCGAACCTTGACGAGTTCTACATGGTCCGGGTGGCCGGGTTGAAGGCTCAGGTCTCGCTGGGCGTCAAATCGCCCAGCCAGGACGGCCTCACGCCCGCGCAGCAGCTTGCCGAAATCAGTGCGCGCGTCTCCAACCTGATGCGCGACCAGCACGCGTGCTGGCGCGAGCTG
>JAJUFW010000662.1 GCA_029263555.1 Alphaproteobacteria bacterium | reverse complement strand
CCTTGACGAAGCCGTCGGTGGCGTTCATGGCGCGCGCCCGGCCATTGGCTGAGAACGGGAACTTGCCGACCTTGTACTCGCGGCCTTCGGCCTTCAGCTGCTCCTCCGTCTTGCCGACGGAGGCGGCCTCGGGCCAGGTGTAGACGACACCCGGAATGGCGTCGTAGTTCACATGGCCGGCCTGCCCGGCAAGGATCTCGGCAAGCGCGACGCCTTCCTCCTCGCCCTTGTGAGCGAGCATGGGACCGGGGATCACGTCGCCGATGGCGTAGATGCCCTCGACATTGGTCCGGAAGCGCCCGTCGACCTTGACCCGGCCGCGATCGTCCAGCTCGACGCCGACGGCCTCGAGGCCGAGCCCTTCGGTGAAGGGCCGGCGCCCGATCGCGACCAGCACGTAGTCGGCCTCCAGCTCCTCGGCCGCGCCGCCCTTGGCCGGCTCGACCGTCAGGGTCACGCCCTTGTTGGTCGTCCGCGCGGCCGTGACCTTGGTGCCCAGCTTGAACTGCATCCCGCCCTTGGCGAGGACGCGCTGCATCTGCTTCGAGATCTCGCCGTCCATGCCCGGCAGGATGCGGTCCAGGAACTCCACGACCGTCACCTCGGCGCCCAGCCGCTGCCACACCGAACCCATCTCAAGCCCGATATAGCCGCCGCCGATCACGACGAGGCGCTTCGGAATCTCCGGCAGCGCCAGCGCGCCCGTTGACGAAAGGATGCGGGTTTCGTCGATCGTGACGCCGTTCAGCGGCATGACATCCGACCCGGTCGCGATGACGATATGCTTCGCCGAATAAGTCTTGCCGTCGACGTCGACTTGCCCCTTGCCGGCAATCCGCCCGGTTCCCTTGAGCCAGTCGATCTTGTTCTTGCGGAACAGATACTCGACGCCCTGCGTATTCGCCTTAACGACGGAATCCTTGTGCGCCATGAAGGCGCCAAGATCGAGGTCCACCTTGCCCACCTTCACGCCGAAGGCGGCCAGATGATTGCGTGCCTCGTCGTACTTTTCGGAAGCCTGGAGCATTGCCTTCGACGGGATGCATCCGACGTTGAGGCAGGTTCCGCCCAGCGTCTCCCGCTTCTCGACGCAGGCGGTCTTCAGGCCCAGCTGTGCGCACCGGATTGCGCAGACATAGCCGCCAGGACCACTGCCGATGACGATAACGTCGTAGCTTGCTTCGCTCATGAAGATCCTCGAAGGACAGGTAATGGGAGGAAACGGACGGACCCGGCACCTTGCCGCAAGCGGTTTTGGCGGGCAAGCGGCTAAGCGTCAAGGGTGCCCCCCGCTCCGCGCCGGGCTGCTTCGCCCGACGCTGCTGGCGATCCCACCTGCCCTGGCCCTGCTGGCGGCCCTTCCCGCAGCAGGGCTCGCGGCCGAGTCCGCCGCCGGTTCCGGAACCGCTCCGGCGGCCGCGCCGGCCGATCCGGCCGGCGTCGGCGCCGCCAGGACCGTCCGGGACGCGATCCTGGCGCTGCCGCCGGAAAAGCTGGAACAGTCCATCGACATCGTCGGCCGGGCGGTCGCGGGGTTGCAGGACACCGCCGCGATGGACGCGGTCGCCGCCTCCGCCATGGCCGCCGTCGACCGGGTGGCGGCCGATCATCCCCAGGCGGTCGAGGAATGGTGGGCGGAGATCATCAAGGACAGCATCGGCCTCGCGGTGAGGGATGCCCGCATCGCCTCGGCGGGCGCTTCCGGTCAGGCCGGCGGGAACCCGGTCGCCCGGGCCTTCGGCCCGGACCTCCGGCTCGACACCTCGCGCAGGCTTATTCCCGGGCAGGAGTCCCCTTCCTCAGCGCCCCCGGCACCGCCGGCCGCGCCTGCAGCTGCGTCCCAGGCATCCCCCCGGCAGCCCGTCCGGGAAGCCCCGCCCGCGACGGCAGAGGCGGCGGCCGAGCGACCGCGGGATCCGGCGCCT
>JAJUFW010000134.1 GCA_029263555.1 Alphaproteobacteria bacterium | reverse complement strand
TAGCTGGCGCGGCGGCTCATCGCGGTGCCGGCCATGACGTTTTCGGCGACCGCAGCCTCGAGAAAGCCTTCAGGTGCATAAATCTTGACATTGCCGGACGCGACATCGTCCTCGCTGACGACACCGCGGACACCGCCATAATGGTCGACGTGGCTATGGGTATAGATCACCGCCCGGACCGGCTTCTGGCCGCGATGCTCGTAGTAGAGATCCATCCCGACCTTCGCCGTTTCGGCCGAAACGAGCGGATCGACGACGGTGATGCCGTCCGCGCCTTCGATGATGGTCATGTTCGAGAGGTCGAGATTGCGCACCTGATAAATGCCGTCCGTGACCTCGAAGAGACCGCTGATGTTGATCAGCTGTGACTGGCGCCAGAGGCTCGGATTGACCGTGTCCGGCGTGTCGGCGCCCTCGGTGATGAAGCCGTATTGCTGAGGGTTCCAGATCAGATCGCCGCCTTGTCCCTGAATCGTCCCGGTCGGCAGTGGTGCGATCAGTCCACGCTTCGCGTCATCGAAATCCGAGGAATCCGAGAAGGGCAGTAGGTCCAGCAGTTCGGCATTCGCGCTCTTGGTCGCGTCCGTTGCATCCTTTCGTGGGTCGCCGCTCTGCGCTTGAGCCTGACCCGCGATACCGCTGGTGACGAGAGCGACGAACGCTGCTCCCGAGAAGTAAGTGACCAGTTTCACCGGAACCTCCTCAGTTGGACGGGGCAGACCGAATGCCCGAAGGCATAGGCGATTGGGTACCGAGCGCTCTGCGCGAGCGTTCGGGCGTCATCGCATCCCGGCGATGTAGATCGGCGTCATCACGGCTGCTGAGACCCGGCGCCGCTCCGCCGAGCGTGGCCGTCAAGGCGACAGGTCTCGAAGATGTTGCTCATGCAGGGGATGCGTTCCCTCCGGAAACACGAGAGGTCTCGGCGGATCATTCAGGCGGAAGACCAGGTTCGGTAAGTGGGACCTTGGGGCAATGCCTGCGACATGCCGGTTCCGGCGCCGGCGAAACGGCGTGAGCACCGGCATCGCCGACTTATGCGGGCCCGATGACCTGTCGAAGGATCGCGGAAAGGGTCACGGCGGCGACCGGCTTCGTCACATAGGCCACCGCACCCGCTTCCAGGCAGCGCTCCCGCATTCCGGCCTGGTTGAAGCCGGTCATGATAATCACCGGCATCCGCCCAAACACGGCCACGTGCCCCAGGATCTCGATGCCTTTGCGGCCAGGCAGATGCAGATCGACGATGGCGCAGTGTGGTAGATGCGTGGAAAGGCTGTCGAGGAACGTTTCAGCGGAATTGAACCCGACCGGGCCATAGTGCAAGGCGCGGAGCAGCCGGCACAGCGCGCGACAAACAGCCTCGTCGTCCTCGACCACGGCGACCAGCGGCATCTTCGGATCCATCGAGAAACGCTATGCCGCGCCACCGGCGCACAACAGTTGGATCAATGGCCTATGGCAGGCGATCCCCGCTGACGAGCCGGACCAGATCGGCAACGGTCCGAACCCCCATCTTCCGCATCATCCGGCCGCGATGCACCTTTACCGTCTTTTCCGCGGCCCCGATGTCCGCGGCGATCTGCTTGTTCAACCGGCCCATCACCACGAGGTCGAGCACCTCCCGTTCCCGCGGTGTGAGGCTGGTGAGGCGCCTCTGGAGGCTGTCGCGATCGCTGCGCGCGGCCCGGAATGCGACATCGCGATTCAACGCCTCCTCGACTGCCGCCAGCAGATCCTCCGCCTCGACGGGTTTCGTCAGGAAGTCCACGGCGCCTGCCTTCATGGCGCGAACGCTCGCCGGGATGTCGCCGATGCCGGTGAGGAAGATCACCGGGCTGCCTGTGCCGGATGCCAAGAGCCGTTCCTGGATGCAGAAGCCGTCCAGGCCAGGGAGGCCGAGATCGATGATGGCGCAGCCGGGTCTGTCCGGATCATGGGTCGCCAGAAAGTCCTCGGCCGTCGGATAAATCCGACATGCATGGCCGGCGGCCATGAGCAGGCGCCCTACAGCCTTCAGCACGTCTCCGTCATCATCGACCAGATGAACGATCGGTGCGTTCTCCATGTCAGCCACTCTCAGGGTGGTGGAAGTGACAGGACAACCCGGGCACCCCTTGTCGCCGCTTCGTCGAAGGCCAGCCTGCCGCCATGGGCCTGCGCGATGTAGCGGCAGATCGACAGCCCGAAACCAAGGCCGTCGGGCTTGGTGCTGATAAACGGCTTGAACGCGTCGGCCGGCGTTCCGGGTGCAACCCCGGGACCTCGATCGCAGACGGAAAGCTCGCGCCAGCCATCCTCCAGGACCCGAGCCTCGATCTCGATCCGCCGCTCAGTCGGCGGGATTTCCGTCATCGCTTCCAAGGCGTTCATCACCGGGTTGAGCACGATCTGTTGCAACTGCGGCAGGTTGTCCCGGACCCGAACGTCGACCCCTTTGGTCCGGAATTCCACCCGCGCCTGCCGGGCCAAAAGCTCGCTTCGTGCCAGAGTGACCGTCGCTTCGGCCAACTGTGCGAGGTCGACCACTTCCAGCGTGGTCTCACCTTTCACCAGCAACCGGCGCATTTGTGCGATGGTGCCCGCAGCCCGCCGATCGTCTTCGGCGATATCCTGAAGAATATCGGCGATCTCCTTTAGATTCTGCGGATTGCTCTCCAGCAGCCGTGCTCCCGCCTCGGCATTGGACAGGATGGACGTCAGCGGTTGGTTGAGTTCGTGCGCAAGTGCGCCTGAGAGCACGCCGAGCAGCGAGGCCCGCGACAGGTGTGCAAGCTCGCTCCGCTCTTCGGCCAGCTGTCGCGCCATTCGCCGGCGCTGCCGCTTCTCGAGCACGAACGCGCCGATCGTGGCGCTCTGCAGCAGGATGATCGCGCCCAGAACAAGGATCTGGGCCCGGTAACGCTCCCAGACGGTCGGTTCGTAAAAGAGCAGCCGGGTCCCGGGCGGTAGGAGGGCTTCCGGAATTCCGAAACGGTTCAACTGACGCCAGTCGACCACCGGCCCGCCCTCGTTCTCGACAAGACGCGGCGCCGCGTCCCCTTCGGCGAGCAGGCGAAGTGCCAGATCCGCGATTGCGGCGCCGATAGAGTCGAATGTTTCGACATGTCCGCCCAACGCGCCGCGCCCGATGGCGGTGCTGTAAACGCTGTAGGTGGGCGCGCCTGAGGTCCGCGCCAGTTCCGCCGTCACGTCGGCAGGGATGAAGCGCTGCCCTTCCGCATCCTCAAAAACGGTCAGGACAATCAGGATCGTGCGGCTGTCGAGCGATCGCGCCGTCGCGACGAAGTCGTCGAATGTGAGATCCGAGACGAAGGAGATCTCGATTGCCCCGAGTTGGCTGGTCAGCTCTTCCCGTGCCCTGCGCTGCCAGGCTCGGTCGAACGTTGCCGAACCCGACATGACCACGACCCGATCCGCATCCGGCTGCAGGCGACGGGCGAGGTCGACCGTTCGGCGCAAGTTGAAGGCGCTGATTACGCCATGGGCCTGCCGCGGCAGCTCGAAGCGCGCGATGCTCGTCGCGGTGATGCCGCCGAAAACGATCGGAACGTTGGGAGCGAACGCCTCGCGGTGATCGAGTGCGAAGGCGAGGGTACCGGGGCCGACCGCGATCAGGAGGTCCAAGGGAAGGTTCCGGTATTTCGCCTCCAGCAACTCCTTGACGTGCCCGGTATGCTCCGGTCCGGGATAGCGGGTCAGATCGAGGTACTCGCTATACATTTCACGCCCGGACGGCATGGCCGAGGAGAGCGTGCGCTCGATTCCGGCGGCGATCTGTATGTTCGCCGGCAGCATGCTGTGCTCCTCGAACATGATCAGGATCCGACGGATAGCCGGTTCTGCTTCTTGGGCGCGGGCGACTGACGGGGCGACAGGAAGAAGCAGGGACAGGAATAGTACTGCCGGGAGGATGGCGGCGATGCCTCCCGACCGGCCATGTCGGCTGTAGGTACTTCGTCCAACTATTGCCAAGGCCGCGCACCTCTCAAGATGCAGCCGCATGCTGTCACGGACGTCGTGGAGCGGACGGATGAGGAACACGGTCGCCCATGCCGAAATGCGCCAGTCGGCGGACCGGTGAGACGAACCCCGGTCTTGGAGCGTGTCATGATCAGCACCGCCCGAACCCTCACCGTCACATCCGCTTTGGCACCGGCCGGACGCTATTGGGGCGACCCGCGGGACATCGGCAGTCGGACCGCCCGAGTTCCTGCGCGGGACCCGAATGGCGGAGCGCGCTCGAGCTCCACGCCAGAGCGCCGCAGGCCCGGAGCATTGCCGCGAACACCGAGGGCATCCCCGTGTTCCCGGGCATCGTAAAGACGCACTTCTTGGCCGGCAGCAGGAACATCGCCTCCTGCAACGAGAGGGGTCGCTCATTCGGCTTCGAAGTCGGGAAGGCGACCGGACGTCGAAAGGGGGCCGACTGGATAGACCCCTTTCTCGGGCTTCGGGCGGTGGCCGCACTTTCCGATCGCTGGGACCTGTCGTTGCCGGGCGATGTCGGCGGCTTCGGGATCGGGGCAGACATGACGTGGCAGGCCGTCGCCCTGGTCCGCTACCGCCTTTCGCTGTTCGGTTCGGATGCCACCGCCGCGCCTGGCTACCGCCTGCTCGATCAGGATTACGAGAGCAGCGGGTTCGACTGGAATGTCACCCTTCAGGGGGCCGTGCTCGGGCTTGGAATTCGGTTTCGAGGACCGGCTCGTCCAACTGCAGCAGGGAAGGGAATTTCATGATCGTCCGATGGCCGATCCTGCTTCTCGGCTTCCTGGTGGCGTTTCCCGCGGCTGCCCAGACCGAACCGTCGCCGGCCGATGACGACCAGGCCCTGGCCAAGCAGCTCGCGAATCCTATCGCCAATCTGATCAGCGTGCCCTTCCAGCTCAACTTCGATCATGACATCGGGCTCGAGGACAGCGGTGAGCGCTTGACCCTGAACATCCAGCCGGTGGTCCCGATGTCCCTCAGCGAGGATTGGAACCTGATCTCGCGCACCATCCTCCCGGTCACCTACCAGAATGATGTCGTCCCGAATGCCGGCGATCAGTTCGGGCTTGGGGATACGGTGCAGAGCTTCTTCTTCTCGCCGACTGAGCCGGGCCCGGGTGGCGTGATCTGGGGTGTCGGACCGGTTTTCCTGCTGCCGACCGCAACCGACGATCTTCTGGGAGCGGAGCAGTGGGGCATCGGCCCGACCGGCGTGGCGCTGCGCCAATCGGGGCCATGGACCTATGGCGTGCTGGCCAACCATCTCTGGTCGTTCGCGGGCGCCGATAACCGGCCGGACGTCAATACGACCTTCCTGCAGCCGTTCCTGAACTACACCACCCCGGGCGCGACGACCTTCTTTCTCAACACGGAAGCCACGTATGACTGGGAGGACGAGGCGTGGAGCGTACCGGTCCATCTTGGGGTCAACCAATTGCTGACACTCGGTGCCCAGCGGATCCAGATCGGCGGCGGGCTGCGTTATTGGGCCGAGAGTCCCGACGGCGGCCCTGAGGGCCTGAGTGTCCGAACCGTGGTCACATTCCTGTTCCCTCGGTGAGTGACAGGTCCAGGCGGCTGGCGAACCGGACGGAGGGGATCATGAAAGCGCTTCAGACGATTTTGGCATTGTCGGTACTCGCTTTCGGCATCGAAGGGGCGCACGCCCAGTATGGTTTTCTCTCGAAGGAGCGCAGCGGCGTCGAGTTCAGCGAATCCGACAGGCAGATGGTGGCTCAGTCGATCCGTTCGGTGCTAGATGCGGGCCAGGTCGGCGGTGCGGATGCGTGGCGGAACCCGGACAGCGGTCTTTCCGGGGAGACCCGGCTCGTGGAGACCTACTCCGAGGGTGGCGTGCCCTGTGGCCGCGTCGATCTGCAGATCCGAAGGCGCGATAAGGTCATGCCGTTCAATCTTCGGTTCTGCCGGAGGTCCGACGGCACCTGGGGCATCGCCGGGTAGCGCCGGACGCAGGATGCGGGGGAACCGGCGCCGACGATGATGTCATGATGATCAGCATGACGATCGGTCGTCCCTGGCGCCGACGCGCGTCACGTCTTGGCGGGGCCCGCTGCGCGTCGCTGCTCGCGCTGCTCCTGTTGATGACCGTTCCAGCCTTTGCAGCCGATACCGTGCCGCCGCCCGGCGATCGGGTCGAGGCGCTGGTGCAGGCATTCCCCGATGGGCTGACGCCAGGGCAACTCGACTCGATACTCACGGTCATGGACGATGAGTCGGTCCGGGCGGCGCTGCGCCAGCGACTCCTGGTCGAAACGGACAGGCGCCGTGCAGATGCCGCGTCGTCGGACGAGACGCTGCTGGCGTACTACGGCCGGCAGTTCGACCGGATCGCCGCCGCCTATCCGACCCTGCCCTCGGCAATGGCCGATGCCTTCGTCCGGTCGCACGGCCGGGATGCGCCGATCAGTCCCGTCCGCCTGCTTCTGGGGCTCGCCCTCGTGCTCGGCGTCGGGACCGGGGCCATGCTGCTGGTCCGGTGGATCTTCGCGGGGCGTCGGCGGCGGCTGGCGGTACGGCAGGGCATGAGTCGCGCCCAGATCCTGTCGCACCAGGGACTGCGCCTCATCCTCGACCTGATCGAAATCGCCGTCTTCGTGGCAGGCGCCGTGATCGCCTATGTCCTGCTGCGGCCGTCCCACCCGGCGGCACCGGCGATCCTGTTCGTGGTGGTGACCGCCGCGATCGTCGTGCTGGCCGTCGAGCGGGCGGCCGTCTTCCTCTGCGATCCGCATCAGCCGAACCTGCGCCTCATCCCGATTGCGAACGGTCCCGCCCGCGCCTTGCACCGAAATATCGTCGCCATTCTCCTGCTGGCGGTGGGCAGCGCGGCCATCGTGCGAATGTTCGGCATTCTCGGCATGGCCCCCAGCGCGGTCGCCGCGCTGGCGCTGCCCTTGAGCGTCATTCCGGTCGCCTATCTCGTGGTACTTGTTTGGCGTCATTGCAGCGCGATTACGGCGACGATCGCCGACCGCTTGCGGCTCGACTTGCAGGAGGCGCCGTTTCTAGGTGCCTGGCCGGTGCTGGCCAGCGCCTATCTGGCCGTCCTCTGGATGGTCGTCGCCGACGCCGTGATCCGCCAGCAGCCCAGAGCCGGTGCCCGGGCAATTGTGAGCCTGCTGATCGTCGTGGCCGTACCGCTCCTGGCATTGCTGATTCAGCGCCCGATTGCGCGCTTCTACGGGGGAAGTGTCGTCGGCGGATCGTCGACGACCGACCCTTCTCGCTCGACGGACGAATATGGCGACGCCTTGCCCGCCCTGCCCGCCGATTCCGGCCCGACGGACCGCGTGAACCGTCTGATGCGGGCCGTCTGGGGGGTGCTGATCTTCCTATCGGTGATCGTCACGGCCCGGATCTGGGGCTATGACCCGACGCAGCACGAGGGCATCGCCGG
>JAJUFW010000008.1 GCA_029263555.1 Alphaproteobacteria bacterium | reverse complement strand
GCCCTGACCAGCCAGTCGGCGAGGTCGGTCGCGGTGGGGAAGCCGGCCTCGGCCGCCCGGCGCATCGCCGCGGGATCGGCCGTCATGTCGGTGACCATGCCGGTCATCGCGGCGATGACGAGGCCGATCGTATCGTCCGCGTCAAAGACCGGCTCCTTGTCTTCCTGGGTATCCTTGGCATAGGCGAGCGGAAGGCCCTTCATCACCGTCAGGAGGCCGATCAGATGCCCGAAGATGCGCCCGGTCTTGCCGCGGGCCAGCTCTGCGGCGTCGGGGTTGCGCTTCTGCGGCATTATGGACGAGCCGGTGGTGAAGGCGTCTGACAGCCGGATGAACCGGAACTGGTCGCAGGTCCAGATCACGATCTCCTCCGCCAGCCGCGACAGATGCATGGCGGCGATCGCCACGGTCGACAGGTATTCGATCGCGAAATCCCGGTCCGACACGGCGTCGATCGAATTGGCGGTCGGCCGGTCGAAGCCGAGAGCGCGGGCCGTCTGGTCCCGGTCGATCGGGAAGGGTGTCCCGGCCAGGGCCGCCGACCCCAGCGGGCACTCATTGAGTCGCCTGCGGCAATCGGCCGCCCGCCCGCGGTCGCGGCCGATCATCTCGACATAGGCCAGGAGGTGATGGCCGAAGGTGACCGGCTGGGCCGACTGCAGGTGGGTGAAGCCGGGCATCAGCGTTTCGGCATGCCGCTCCGCCTGGTCGATCAGGGCCGCCTGCAGGGCCTTCAGGCCTTCGTCCAGCCGGTCCAGCGCGTCGCGCACCCACAGGCGGAAGTCGGTAGCGACCTGGTCGTTTCGCGAACGGGCCGAGTGCAGCCGGCCGGCCCGCGCGCCGATCAGCTCCTTCAGCCGGGACTCCACATTCATGTGGATGTCCTCGAGTTCGGTCTTGAACGTGAAGCTCCCGGAGGAGATCTCCTCGGCGATGATGCCTAGCCCTTCCCGAATCGCCTCGGCGTCGCTACGGTCGATGATGCCCCGGTCGGCCAGCATCGCCGCATGGGCCCTGGAACCTGCAATGTCCTGGGCCGCCAGCCGGCGATCGAAGTCGATCGAGGCGTTGATCCTTTGCATGATGGCGTCCGGCCCGCTGGCGTATCGGCCGCCCCAGAGGGTATTGACGGAAGTCCCGGGGGCGGAAGGCGGGTCGGTTCGGCGGTCGGACATGGGCTTTCCGGGTGGCTGGACGGTAGGGAAGGATACCGGTGCAAAAAAGTTTCTGGTTCTTCGCGGGTCTTCTGGCGGTCGTTGCCGTCGGCGCGGTCTGGCTGGGCTTCGGCCTGCTGCCGGAAAGCCGCACCACCATCGTCGTGCGCGGCGGCTTCGAGAGCACAGGCCGCCCCGAACCAGCGCCCGACATAAGCTTTTCCGACGCGGCGGGCAACAGTCTGACGTTCCGCGACTTCCGGGGGAAGGTCCTGCTGGTCAATCTGTGGGCGACCTGGTGCGCCCCTTGCGTCAAGGAAATGCCGTCGCTCGACCGACTGGAACGCGCCCTTGGCGGCAACCGATTCCAGGTCGTGGCCCTCTCGGTCGACCGCGAGGGGCTGGAGAAGGTCCAGCCCTTCTTCGCCCAGCTCGGGATCCGCGATCTCGGCATTTTTCTGGACCCGCCCGGACAGGCGCTTCGGGCCTTCCGCGCGCTCGGCCTGCCGACCAGCTATCTGATCGACGCCGAAGGGCGCGTTCTCGGCAGCTTCGCCGGGGCAAAGGAATGGGACAGCGATGCATCCATCGCCGAGTTGCGACGTTATATCGGGGACTGAACAGGGCCCGCGCCCGATCCCGATCCCGTAACACCGGGGCATCCCTTCAAGGGCTTCCGGCCGCCGGTCCCCGACGCCAGGCGATGAAGCAATTCTACCTCTACCAGGACGGCCGGATCATTCCCGCGCCCCGGGAGGCGCCCGCATCGCCCGCGCCGCCGACCGAGCCCCCGCCCGTCCATCCCCCCGCGCCGGCGCTGAACACGAGGGCGATCCATGTCGCCGATTTCCGACGCGCCGGCGAAGGGGACTGGACCTCCGCCTGGCACGCGGCGTTCGACCATTGGCGCCTTCATGGCGGCTTCGTCGTCGCCAGCGGCACGATGGAGGTCGGCCAGATCACGCTGCCCGCCGGCAAGGGGCTGGTCATCGAGGGGCGGGACGGGGCGCGCCTCGTCGGCAGCCATGTGGCGCGGAAGCTCAGGCCGGTCGGTGACAGCGAGGTGCCTGGCTACTGTGTCGTCTTCCAGGAGCAGGCGGGCTCGTCGAGGCGGGTTCCCGTGGACGCCCCGGTCCGCCCCGGCGACAATCGGCTCATGGCGCGTCTCGCCGGTGCACGGGTCGGCGACATGCTGGTCGTCCGGACCGAGAAGCGGATGTACGACTACCGGATCGGCCACGTGGCCCGGGTGGCCGCCGTCGCGCCCGACTGGGTCGCGGTGGACCCGCCCTTTCCCTACGACCTTGACCCTCGGCTGGACCGGCTGGAAGCGCAGACCTTCGAGCCGGTGACCGATCTCGAATGGCTGGGGGTCGATGTCGAATGCGCTCCCAACGGGGGCCAGTACGGGCTCTACCTGACCCATGCGATCGGCGGCCGGGTCGCCGGAGCGCGGTTCTTCGGCGATCCGCGGGGGGATCACGGCGTCAACCATGTCGGCCTTTGCCTTGCTCGCGGGATCGGCACCGTTGTCGAGGAGATCGAGGCCCACGGCTTCCTCGAGCCGCGGAGCTGGGGCTATGGCGCGCAGATGGCCGGGCACGGCGCGATCCTCCGGAACAGCCGGTTCTCTTGGAACAAGCATTCGGTCGCGGGCGGCTACGGCAACTATGTCACCACGGGCCTCAGATACGAGAACCTGGAAATCTACGGCACCATCGTGGTCGGCCTCGACATGCACCCCGACGTGCACAGCGGGGAGATGATCGACTGCACCGTCGACGGGCTGGGGGATTGGCGCTACGGCTCGACCTACGGGGCCCATGGCGGCGCCCAGAGCCGGGGGCCGAACTGCACGATCCGGGGTCTGCGCGTGCGCGGGGTCGACAATTTCAAGAAGGTGAAGGGGCTGCTCCTGTCCGGCCGCTACGGCCAGGTCGTCGAGGACGCCGTCTTCGAGAACATGCGCTACGCCTTCCGCCTGAACGAGAACCGGGCGCCGACGGAGATCAGCATCCGCAACATCCAGTGCAGGAACGTCGAGATCTTCATGATCCGTGATCCGGCGGACCGGGTGGATCTCGACATGTCGACCGTCTCCGGCGAGTTCGCGACCTTCGAGCAGGTCAGCGAATAGGCGGGCCTCTCCGGCGTTCCTACCGGGTCGGGACCGGCGTTTCCTTCGAATAGTCGTAGAAGCCGCGGCCGACCTTCCGGCCGAGCCACCCTGCCTCGACATACTTCACGAGAAGCGGGCAGGGACGGTACTTGCTGTCGGCAAGCCCGTCATAGAGCACGTTCATGATCGAGAGGCAGGTATCGAGACCGATGAAGTCGGCCAGCTCCAGCGGCCCCATCGGATGATTGGCGCCCAGCTTCATGGCCGTGTCGATGGCCTCGACCGATCCCACGCCCTCGTAGAGCGTGTAGATCGCCTCGTTGATCATCGGCAGCAGGATCCGGTTCACGATGAAGGCGGGAAAATCCTCGGCGACGGCCGAGGTCTTGCCCAGCTTGTGCGCCAGGTCGCGAACCGCGACGTAGGTTTCCTCGTTCGTCGCGATGCCGCGGATGATCTCCACCAGCTGCATCACCGGCACGGGATTCATGAAGTGCATGCCGATGAAGCGCTCCGGCCGGTCGGTGGTCGCGGCCAGCCGGGTGATCGAGATCGAGGACGTGTTCGTGGCGATCAGCGCGTCCTCCTTCAGGTTCGGCACCAGATTCCTGAAGATCTCGCGCTTGACGTCCTCGTTCTCCGTCGCCGCCTCGATGACGAGGTCGCAATCGGCAAAGCTGCGGTATTCCGTGCTGGTCTGGATGCGTCCCAGGGCGACGGCGACATCGGCCTCGGAGATCTTGCCCTTCGACGCCTGGCGTTCCAGGTTGTGCCGGATCACGTCTCGGGCCTTCTTCAGCGCCTCGGGATTGACGTCCATCAGGCTGACGTCGAAGCCGTTCAGGGCGCAAACATGGGCAATACCGCTGCCCATCTGTCCCGCACCGATGACGCCGATTTTCTGGATCATGCCGATTGTCCCGATTGGTGGTGGATCCGGCCCGGAGTGACGCCGTCCCTGTGCCGCCCGCCGCTGCTTCCGCCGGACGGCATGGCCCGGCGGGTCGGGACCGGGAAGCCCTTCGGATCGTGCGTACAGGCGCCGGATCGTGTGCGGTGCAACATCAGGCTGCGGACGATAGTGCCGGGTCCGGAAGGTGTCAACGCGACTGCCGGGTGGGGGCCGCGCGCTGCCGTGGCCGCCCTTCCCGCCCGTTTCGGTTCAGCGATTGGCGCCCGGAACCCACAGCACATCGGTCCGTCCCTTGTCGTTCAGCCACCGGGCGGTCACGAACAGATGGTCCGACAGCCGGTTGGCGTAGCGGATCGCTGCAGGATTCACGTTTTCCGCGGCGGCAAGTTCCGTCATCAGCCGCTCGGCACGCCGGATCACCGTCCGCGCCAGGTGGAGATGGGCCGAGGCGGCGCTTCCGCCCGGCAGGACGAAACTGCGGATCGGGGGGATCTCGGCGTTCATCCGGTCGATCTCCCGCTCCAGCCGCTCGACCTGGGCATCGACGATGCGCAGGGGCGGCATTTTGGGATCCGGATTATGGGGCGTGCAGAGATCCGCGCCCAGATCGAAGAGATCGTTCTGGATGCGCGCCAGCATGGCATCCGCCTCGGCGCCTTCGGCTGAGCTTCCGGTGTGCAGCCGCGCGATCCCGATCACGCTGTTCGCCTCGTCCACGGTACCGTAGGCGGCGACTCTCAAGTCGTGCTTCGGAACCCGCGCGCCGTCGGCAAGCGACGTTTCTCCCTGGTCCCCTCCGCGGGTGTAGATGCGGGTCAACTGCACCATAGGAAGGCCGGGGGTCGCCGCCGCTAGCCTGCGGTCATCAGCGCCAGCGCGAACAGGAGGACGGCCAGCCCCTGAAGGCCGACCCGCCACCGCATCAGGGTGTTCCCGTATTTCGCGTTGAAATCGCCGCCGCGCGCCATGCTGACCAGGCCGGCGCCGAGCGTGCCGACGACGGCGATCATGGTGACGATCGCGGCGATGAAGAAGAACGTGCTCATTCTGCTAATATAGGCCTTCGTCCTGCGAATGAACAGCTTGGCCGTATCCTTGACCGGAACCGCGCGCCGCATGACGCCGCCCCGCTTCCTCCAGTCGCTGTCGATTGCGCTCGGGGGCGTGCTCGGGGTGCTGATCTTCCAGGACCTCGCGGCCCGCGGTCCCACTGCGGGTGCGCCGTCAGGGCTTCGCCTGCGCTTCCTTGCCGTCGCCGTCGCGCTCAGCTTCGGCTATGTCCTGGGCCCGCTTCTGGCCGGCCGCGGACCGTGGCAGAGCTTCGGCGCCGGCCTCGCGCTGGCGCCGGCGGTGCTCGGCTGGCTCCTTATGTTCTGGCCCGGGATGCTGCGGGTGACGCCGGTCGCCTTCCTGGGGCTGCTCTCGGGCGCCGTCCTGCTGGCGCTCTATGCCTATATCGTCCGGCACCTAGCGGCGGAATTCATGGATGCCCGCCCGCCCTGAGGGGCGGAGGTACCTTCATGCGGGACCTATCCGGAACCGCCAGTGGCCGGCAACGGCTTCGTGCCGGGCCTCGGCACCTCGGGGGCGGCCCGGACGGTCGTTTCGATCTGTGGCTTCCGCCCGGGGGCCGGGATCTCGGCCGGGACCGCTCCAAGGGCGCCCGGTTCCGCCGCCTGCGCAGGTTCCGGTCTCCGGGCCGGGACGGGCACGGCCGGTCCGGCTGCGACCGCTTCGGCGGCCGGTGCGGCGGAGGGGCTGCTCTGGGGAACGGGCGGCCCGTCGGGCGTCGGGGAAGCCTCCGCGGGGGACTCCGGCGGCACGACGCCGATCTCCCACTGGCCGGGGCCGGTCCGGCAGGCGACGGACTCTTCCCAATCGGGGCCTGTCTCGGCCCGGAAGATGCGGCAGATCGCAGGCCTTGTCCGCGTTTCGGTGATGGTCACGGTAAGGCCGCCCGGCAGCCGGTGCGGGGCTCCGCTCACCTCGTGTTCCAGGATCTCCTGCAACGCCTGCCGGTCCGCCGCCGAAAGAATGCCGGTGGCGGGCGCGGGCACGGGTGCAGCCATGAGCGTGACCCCGGCCGCGACGGCCGGCCACAGCGATCGGCAATGACGTGGCATGAAGTTCCTGTCCTCCCCGCGGCGGATTAGAGCGGCCAACTTCGCCCGCGGCAACCCGGGATGTCACGGACTTGACGGGGAAAGACGGCGCGGCATAGGGTGACGCTCATGTTCCCGACCTTCCTGATCATTCGGCGAATTAGCGGCCCGGTCCTCCGTTGAGGGCCGGGAGATACCTGTCTGCCGCATCGTTGCGAATGTTCCTTTTGCCAGGGAAGGTCCCAGCACATGACTCCCGCCGATTCCGCGGCCGCCCTTCGGGCGGTCCAGTCCACCGATCGTGAGCACTTCCATTACCGCCTGACCGGGGTGGCCGATCCCGGCCTGCTGCCCCGTGTCGTCGGCCTGTTCGCGAAGCTGGGCCTGGTGCCCGGACGCTGCCTCGCCGACACCACCGCGGTGGACGGGCAACTCCGCATGACAATCGAACTCATGGTCGCCGGCATCGATCCCGGAACGGCCGACCACGCCGCTGCCTGCATGCGGCAGATCTACGGGGTGGAGCAGGTGCTGACCTGGTCCGGCGCCGCCCCGGCCGGCTGAGGGCGTGAAGCGCGCTCCGCCCCGGCTTGATCCGGGAGGGGCTGAAGGGCTAAACCGTCGGGTGATGGGCTACCTTTCCCACCTGCGTTCCTGCAACGCGCACGACCTTCGGAACTTTCGCCGGTTCATCGTCGACGGACGATCGGTCGGCTGGGTCCGCCACGGGCTCGCCGCCCGGCTGGCGGAGGAGCGGTCCGTGTTCTCCGTGACCGAGGACGCCGTATACCTGTCGCCGTCGCTTACCGATCCGGAGGACCGCAGCCGGGCCGTCGCCGAAATTCTGCCGCGCCTGGTCGAGGAAGGGGTGATCGACCGCCTGCGGGGCGAGCAATATGCCGTTCTTCCCCGCTGGGGCGAACCGCCGCTCATGAAGCTGGACCGGGCGGCGGTGCCCTATTTCGGCATCAGGTCCTACGGCGTTCACGTGAACGGATATGTCCGCCGGGCCGACGGCCTCCATCTCTGGATCGGCCGGCGCAACGCCGACCGCCACGTCGCACCGGGCAAGCTGGACAATCTGGTGGCGGGCGGGCTGCCCTACGGCCTCACGATCGAGGAGGATCTGGTCAAGGAGGCCGGGGAGGAGGCGGATATCGGGCGCGACCTTGCGCTCACCGCCGTGCCGGTCGGGGCCGTGACCTATGTCATGGAGCAGGAGCAGGGGCTGAAGCCCGACACGCTCTTCGTCTACGACCTGGAACTCGACGAGGCGTTCCGGCCGCGGAACACCGACGGCGAGGTGGCCGGCTTCACCCTGATGCCGCTGGAGGAGGTCGCCCGTCTGGTCCGGGAGACGGACGAGTTCAAGTTCAACGTCAACCTGGTGATCCTGGACTTCCTGATCCGCCATGGCCGGATCCGGCCGGACGATCCGGAGTACCCGGATCTGGTTACCGGCCTGCACGCGCCCCTGCCGGAATAGCGCCTCTGGACAGGAGACCGGGGGCATCAGCAGAATGCCCTCGTTCCAACCGCCCCTCGGCGCAAGCCCATGTCCCCGGATCCCGGCACGCTCTGGCCCGCCATCGCCGGCGCGCTTGTCATTCATGCCCTCGGCGCGATGAGCCCCGGGCCGAATTTCGTGATCGTGGCCCGCAACGCGGTCGCCGGTTCAAGTAGCGTCGTCTGGACGATCGCCGGCATCGTGCTCGTCAACGCGCTCTACATCGCGCTGGGTCTCGCCGGGTTCATCGCGATCCTGGTGAACTTCTCCTGGATGCTGGTGGCGCTCAAGATCGCAGGCGGGACCTATCTGGCCTGGGTCGGCCTCTCCATGTGGCGGGAAGCGGCAACGCCTCTTCCGGCATACGACGGGATCGCGGCCGCCGCCGACCGGCGCCGGGCGTTTCGGGAAGGGGTCTTCACCAATCTCTCGAATGTGAAGGCTATCGCCTATTATTTCAGCTTCTTCACGCTGGTCTTCGACGCCGGGATGCCGATCTGGGCCAAGCTGGCGACCGCCGCGGGCATGATGCTGATCTCGCTCGCGTGGTATTCGGCGGTCGCCTTCTTCCTTTCCCTGCCGGCCGCCAATGCCGCCTACCGGCGCGCCAAGCGCTGGATCGACCGGGCGATCGGCGGTGCCCTGGGCCTCCTCGGGGCGAGGCTCGCGTTCAGCGCCCAGACCTGACCGGGTCCGGACAGGGTCAGTCCGTCCATCCGGCCAGGCGCCGGACCTCCGCAGGCGTCAATCCCTGGTCCCGGTAGGCCCGGATCGCCTTCGCGTCCGTCCGCTTGGCGAGGCGCTGGCCGCTTTTGTCCGTGACAAGCCCGTGATGGTGGTATTCGGGCGGATCGTATCCCAGAAGCGCCTGCAGCAGGCGATGGACATGGGTCGACGCAAACAGGTCCAGCCCGCGCGTCACCAAGGTGACGCCCTGGAGGTGATCGTCGACCGTGACGGCCAGGTGATAGCTGGTCGGCGCATCCTTGCGGGCCAGGACAACATCGCCCAGCAGCTCCGGCGTCGCGGTCTGGCGGCCGCGGCCGCGGTCATGCCAGAAGAGCGGGCCGGTCCGCCTGACCGCGGCGCCGACATCCAGGCGCAGGGCGTAGGGCCGGCCTTCGGCGATGCTCCGTGCCCTTTCGTTCCGATCCAGCCGGCGGCACGTGCCGGGATAGAGCGGACCGTCCGGCCCCTGGGGCGCGCCGGCCATCCGGGCGACCTCCGCCTGGATCTCCTTCCTGGTGCAGAAGCAGGGATAGAGCACGTCCAGCGCCCGAAGGCGGTCGAGGGCGGCCCGGTAATCGTCGAGATGTTCGGACTGCCGCCTGACCGGCACCTCCCAGGTCAGTCCCAGCCAGGCGAGATCCTCGAAGATCGCGGCCTCGAATTCCGGTCGGCAGCGGCCGGCGTCGATGTCCTCGATGCGCAGAAGAAAGTGCCCGTCCCCGGCGGCGTGTCGGGCAAAAAGCGCGCTGTAGGCGTGCCCCAGATGCAGAAGGCCGGTCGGGGAGGGGGCGAAGCGGGTGACGGGCATCGGGCGTGCGGGTCGGTTCGGGCTCGCGGAGAAGGGCATGGCGTGAGGCGAAGGCCACCCTGGCCCGGCCGGCCCGGCCAAGGCAAGAGGGAAGCCCGGACCGGCGATTGACAAGGCCAGACGGCACCGGCTTCATGGGCCTCATGACCGAAGATTCCCCGACCCTTCCCCTCTCCGGCCCCTCCCTTCCGCCCGCCTCGGGCCGCCCCCCGCGCAAGCTGGTCGTGTTGCTGCACGGGCTCGGCGCCGACGGGCAGGACTTGATCGGGCTTGCGCCGCACTGGGCGCCCCATCTGCCGGATGCCGAGTTCGTCGCCCCCAACGCTCCGTATCCCTGCGACATGGCGCCTTGGGGCTATCAGTGGTTCAGCCTTCAGGACCGGTCGATGGCGCAGATGGCGGCGGGCGCGCGCGCCGTTGCCGGCACGCTCGACGCCTTCCTGGACCAGGCGCTGGCGGAGCGGGGGCTGAGCGACGGCGACCTCGCCCTGGTCGGCTTCAGCCAGGGCACCATGATGTCCCTGCACGTCGCGCTGCGGCGGGCGCGGCCCTGCGCCGCCGTGGTCGGCTATTCGGGCGCGCTGATCGCGCCCGAGGCGCTGCCGGCCGAGATCACCGCCCGGCCGCCGGTGCTCCTGATCCATGGCGCGGCCGACGAGGTGGTCCCGCCCCAGGCGCTGCCGATTGCGGTCGGGGCGCTGGAGGGGGCCGGGGTGCCGGTGCGGCATGCCATGCGTCCCGGCCTCGGCCATTCGATCGACGGCGAAGGCCTGGCCCTCGGCCTTGCCTTCCTGACGGAGCATCTGGGCTGATCCCCAAGACATATGGACTGATCCCCAAGACATGCCCGGGCCGGAGCGGCGCTCTTGCCGAGTCCCGCTCCGCAACCGGAGCCTGAATATCGGCTTACGAAAGTTACAAGAAGGTGACGGCTTAAGCACCAAATACACAAAATGTTGCGTCAATCCTTCTGCCGGAGTATTTGAGTCCAACCCGTACTCACGGGAAGCGAGACGAGGACGAAAGGAGAGGGTCGTTGACACCCCCGCCTGACAGTTGCCCGGCTCTGGTGCTGAACGCGGATTTCCGCCCGCTCAGCTACTTCCCGCTGTCGCTCTGGCCATGGCAGGAAGCGATCAAGGCGGTCTTCCTCGACAGGGTCAACATCGTCGCGGAATACGACCGCGCCGTACGAAGTCCCAGCTTCGAGATGCGCCTGCCCAGCGTCATCTCCCTCAAGGAATTCGTCGCCACATCCCGAAAGCCCGCCTTCACCCGCTTCAACGTCTTTCTCCGCGACCGCTTCAGCTGCCAGTACTGCGGAGAACGCTTTTCCACCCACGACCTGACCTTCGACCACGTCATCCCGCGCTCCCGCGGGGGCAAGACGACCTGGGAGAACGTCGTCACCGCCTGCGGCGCCTGCAATCTCCGGAAGGGCGACAAGCTGCCGAGCCAGGTGGGCATGATCCCGCTGTCCCGTCCGGTCCAGCCCACGACCTTCCAGCTTCAGGAGAATGGCCGGTCCTTCCCGCCCAATTTCCTGCACCAGAGCTGGCGCGACTTCCTCTACTGGGATACCGAGCTGGAGGCTTGGTAACCGTCTGGGTCCCGCCTGCCCGTTCCGGGATCAGATCCGTTTGCTGACGCACAGGGCAGCGCGGCAGCCGCGTCCGAGCGCGGCCGCGAGCGCGCGGGACCCCGGTGCCCATCCCGACCCGTGATGCGGGCCGTTACCGGGCGCCTCCCGATCGCCGGCGCGGAAGCCTTCGAGGACGTCCTTCAGCTCCGGCTCGTCCTCCAGGTGCGATGCCGCGCGGGCGTAGCCGGTCTCCATCGCCTGTTCCAGCGCGGCCCGGACGGCGATCGCCATGCGCCGCCCCAGAAGCGCCGAACCGGCGCCGGCGGCAAAGCCGGCGACGTGCCACAGCGGATGGAGCAGGGTCGGCCGCACCCGGTGCTCCAGCAGAAGGCGTTCGATTTCCGCAAGCCTGGCCCGTTCCCGTTCCATCCTCTCCTCGATGACCGGGGCATCGGGTCCCCTTCCCAGGACGGCCAATTGGCCTTCGAGTACGCGTCTTGCGCCGTATTCCCCTGCATGTCCGGCCCGGAGCGCCCGTGTCAGCCGCTTGCGCGCGCTGGGCTCCCCGGGCAGCGGGCCCGGCCGCGTCGGGCGCCGGCCGTCGGACTGTCGTTGGGCGCCCGTTCCGCTCATCCGCGAGGGCGCCCCAACCGCAGACCGGCCGCCAGCGAGGCGAGGCCGAGGCCCAGGGAAAGCAGGAAATTCCACCCGGCCATGGACAGGCCGAGGAACGACCAGGCGACGGTGTCGCAGGAGACGACAGGAGCCGCCATCAGGCGGGCGCGGAGGTCGTCGATCGATCCGGAGGAATAGTCGATGGCGCCGCCGCAGGAGGCGAGTCCCGGCCACCAGTGCTGCTCCACGCCGACGTGAAAGGCCGCGATGCCCGTCCCGGCCAGAAGCGCGATGCCGGCAAGCGCCGTCAGGACGCCACGGGTCCGTCCGCTGGCCGCCAGCGCCGCGCCTCCCAGGACGATAGCGGCGACATAGGGCCAGCGCTGCCAGATGCAGAGCGCGCAAGGCGCAAGGCCGCCGAGATACTGGAAGCCGAGCGCGGTCAGCAGGATCGCGGCGCTTGCCGCGGCGACGAGGAGCGGAAAGCGGTCTAGCGTCATGGGCATCAGCATATACCTCTTCCTCTCCGCCGCGGCGAGGGGAATGCCAGCCCTCCCGCCGCGACCGAATCGCTCAGATCACGAACTTGACGGCAAGGAAGCCGCCCAGCAGGAGGGCGAAGCCGATTATGGTGATGAGGCCGAGACGCCGTTCGATGAAGGCGCGGATCGGCGGGCCGAACTGCCAGAGCAGGGCCGCCAGGAGGAAGAACCGCGCGCCCCGCGCGACGACGCTTGCCCCCATGAAGGTCGCAAAATCGAGCTGGGTGACGCCGCTGGCGATGGTGATCACCTTGTAGGGGAACGGGGTGACACCGGCCATCAGGACGATCCACCAGCCCCATTCGTTGTAGATGTTCCGGAACTCGTCGAACTGGGCCATGTAGCCGTAGATTTCCAGCAGCCACCGGCCCAGCGTGTCGAAAAGGAAAAGCCCGATGGCATAGCCGGCGCCGCCGCCCAGCACCGAGGCGGCCGTGCATACGGTCGCGATCCGCCACGCCCGTTCCCGCGCCGCCAGCACCATGGGGATCAGCAGGACGTCGGGCGGGATCGGGAAGATCGAGCTTTCGATGAAGGCGATGAACGCAAGCGCCGTCAGCGCGTGCCGGTGGGCGGCAAGCCCAAGGGTCCAGTCGTAGAGGGCGCGGAGCGGAGTGGCGGGGCGCCGGGTCAGATCCGTCATTCGTCGGGTCCGGGATAGGCTGGGGCCGATGGGCGATGCAACGAGTTCTCGAATAACAGCCGGCCGCCGATCCGCGCAACCATGCCTGGCGGCGAACCGACCGACCGTTTCCGACGATCGGAAGCGGAAGGCGTTCCCGGAACCCGCTCGATTGTCGGCCGCCTGCTCGTACAGCATGGTCATGCCCTCGACGGCGATGTCCTTGATGCCGGCGCGATCCATCCGGAAGACGACCCGGCGCTAGGTCGGGGAAATGGCATGGCGGAGGTGGACGGTCGCCTTCCGCACGCTTTCGAGGCTGTCGAAGGTCCGCTCGATCAGGTCGCGGCGAGCCTGGGTCAGCACCTGCGGCGTCACGTCGTCGGGGAGCCTGTCGCCGGTGACCTTGGCCCGGATGGATCGAACTCCGTCGCGCTCGCGGACGGGATGCCGATCCCGATCTCCTTGATCCCGATCTTCACCAGCAGATCGGAGAAGCGCAGCTTCCGCTCCGCGTTCATCGGATCGATCAGGGCCTGGTTTCCGTCCCGGATATCGATCGAAAGCCAGCGCGGCGCCCGGGTGATGGCGGCGATTCCACTTCCGATCGGATTCCGATCGGACAGGCGTCGTTGCGGAACGGGCAGTGCAGATCCGGCCGGGTCCGTCGCGACGGCGTCAGCCCTTCTATTCGCGCAGCTCGGGCGGCTCGTCGTGCGCGGGCGGATCGTGGCGGCAGAGCGCGCGCACTTCTTCGGGCAGGGCTTCCCGGACCTTGTCGAGCGTACCCCGGTTCACGTGATGCGACAGCGTCCGGAAGACGGCCGTGGTGGCGACCGGCAGATCGACCGGCCGGGACGTGCTCAGCTCCTTGCCGATCCG
This sequence comes from Alphaproteobacteria bacterium, assembly GCA_029263555.1. Taxonomy (GTDB): domain Bacteria; phylum Pseudomonadota; class Alphaproteobacteria; order DSM-16000; family Inquilinaceae; genus JAJUFW01. The sequence goes on along the minus strand of JAJUFW010000008.1, from coordinate 4,982 downwards.
CTGCAGGAACTCGTCCGTCGAGCGTTCGCGACGGGGCAGCTCGCTCGGGCGGAACTGATCGTAATAGGCCCCGCGTACGACGAGCGGCAGCTCGGCGCCCAGATGTGCCGCCAGGTCGATCGGAAGACGGTCGCGGATCGCCCGCAGGACCGCGCCGAGAACATGCCAGGCAAGCTTCTTGTTCGGCCCGATAGAGTTATCCTCCATCAGTTCGTTCAGCCAGATATGCGTGGTCTGCAGGGACTTGTCGAATACGTCGAGCCCGGCGGTGCTCATCACACCCTCCGCAATCCTTGGTGTGGGCTGTCGGCCGCATTTCCGGCCGCTCGTTCGTCCGAACGGAGCGGCGTTGCGGCGGGTTCCGGAACCTGCCGCGAAGCCGGTCCGTTCCCGATCGTCCCAGGCCCGCCCTTGGAGTCGGGCCGGAACGGACGGACGGCGGAAGTCTCGAAGAAGGTTGCGGAATGGCCAGGCAGTCCAAGGAACAGAAGGAAACGGTCCGGCGCGTCATGCACGAGTTCAAGCATGGCGAGCTCACGCGCGGACGCGGCGGCGAGGTGAAGAATCCGAAGCAGGCGGTCGCGATCGCCCTGCACGAGGCCGGGGCCTCCAAATACGAAAGCCCGAAGGAGAACCGGGAGAACCTGCGCAAGACGAAGTCGAAGGAGAGAAGGGGCGAAACGGCCCAGGCCCGAACCGAAGGCCGGGGCGCAAGGGGCAAGCGTACGCAGGGTGATCAGGACGAAAGCACCCGAGCGGAGCTTTACGAGGAGGCGAAGCGGCGGGACCTGCCCGGACGCTCGAAGATGTCGAAGGCCGAACTCGCCCGCGCGCTCCATCGCTGAGCGGTCGCGTTCAGGAGATCCGATGGCTGCAGGGAATGGTGCGGGTGGTCGGACTCGAACCGACATGTCTTGCGACGGCGGATTTTGAGTCCGCTGCGTCTACCAATTCCGCCACACCCGCACGGCACAGGACGGAAGCCTGCCCTGCTCCTAACATGTTCGCACCCGACCGTCCAGAATCTCCGCCGCCCCACCCCATGCGGCCGCCTAGCAGGCCTGCGGCGGCACCGGGAACACCGGTTTGCGGCGGCTGTTGACGCTGATGGTCTGGTCTATGGATCCGGGGAGGTGGCCGATGGTTCAAAGACCGATTTTCTCCCGACGCGGCGCCGCGAAGGACGTGCCGGCAGAGCCGCTCGAGGCCCTGCACCGGGAGATCAACCGTCTGTTCGATGATGTTTCGCGCGGCTTCGGCCTGTTCGGTGCGGCCGACAGGGAGGATGTGGCAAGCCCCAGGATCGAGGTCGTCGAGACCGACAAGGATCTCTGCGTCACGGCAGAGCTGCCGGGTGTCGATCCGAAGGATGTCGACGTGACCCTGGAAGACGATCTTCTGACCCTGCGCGGCGAGAAGCGGGCCGGACGGGAGGAGAGCGGCGGAAGCTTCCACGTATCGGAGCGGACCTACGGATCCTTCCTGCGCACCGTGCGGCTGCCCTTCGCCGCGGAATCGAACCGAGTCGACGCCACCATGAAGGACGGCGTCCTGACCATCGTCGTGCCCAAGCCTCCGAAGGAACAGCAGCGGACGGCGAAGATCGCGGTCAAGGCCGCGGGCTCCTCGCCAGGCTCGTCGCCGGGCGGGACGTCATCGGCGACTACCGAGGCCGCGCCCGACAACGCGCCGACGTCATAAGGCCCTGACGGAAGCCGGAGCGGCGGTGCCGACGCCGCCGGTGCCGCCGCCCGGCCCCAAGGATCATCCGCCGACTTGCCGGAAGAGCGAACTCACCATCGGTCCCAAGGCGCCCAGACGGTTCGCGATCGCCCGCCGGTCGACCGCTTGCGGATCCTTCAGCACTTCTTCCATCGGCCGTTCGTCCAGCCGGACGTCGGCCAGGACCTCCTCCTTCGAAAGAAGCCCGTCCCGGTCGGTGTCGAGGCTGGCCGTCAGCGGCGCCAGCCCGGCCGCCTCCAGGAGGGAAAGCCCCAGAAGGATGCGCGCCCGCTCGGCATCGTCGGCGCGGTTCCCCGGCCACTGGACCCAGCCCGCGACAGCGTCGCGCAGATTGCGCGTCTCGGTGTTGGACAGGTGGTCGTCGCCGTCCTCGTCGGCGAAGGCCCAGGCTTTGGCGAAGCACTCGGTCGAGGGCGCCGTCCGGCAGAAGGGCGAGGCCGTGTCGATGAACCGATCGAAGCGCTCGACGGCGGGGGAGGGGACGGCCGACTCCTGCGCTGCGGAAACGGCCGGGACTGCCGGAAGAACGGCTGCAAGAAAGCAGAGTGCACGAAAACGGGACATGGGCTCTCCCGTTCTGGTCTGGTTGCGTAGAATATTTGGCTTCCCAATAAGGCGGAGTCGTGTTCGACGTCCAGCAGCGTCCGGAACGGTGGGGACGGCCGTTCGTTCCGGCAGCGGAGGAGACGTCCGGAATGCTGGAGCGCGCCTGTCGGGTCGGGTTGATCGTCGCTGCCGCCTGGCTTGCCGTGCCGGGGGAAGACGCCGCCGGTGCCGACGCGGCGGAGCTCGAGTGTCTGGCGCTCAACATCTATTGGGAGGCGCGATCCGAGTCCGTTGAGGACCAGGCGGCGGTCGCGCATGTCACGCTCAACCGCGTCGCCAGCCCGGATTTTCCGGACACGATCTGCGATGTGGTCCGGCAAGGGGAGCCGGAGCTGGGTTCCTGCCAGTTCTCCTGGTGGTGCGACGGTGCCCCCGACCGGCCGGAGGATGCGGAGGTCTGGGCCGAAACCGAGCGGACCGCCCGTGACGTCCTTTCAGGTGCGATCCCGGATCCGACGCGCGGCGCCCTCTACTATCATCTCGACGGAATAACGCCGGACTGGGCTGCCGGGAAGGAACGTCTGACGATCCTGGGACCGCACGTCTTCTACCGATAGGAAGGGATCGGGCCGGCCGCACCGGCCGGCGACTCAGAGCATGCGGCGGGCGAGATCGCGGCCGCGGGTCACCACCGCCGTGAAATCCGCCCGCGCCTCGGCCTCGCTGCGCCAGCCGTCGGTCTCGGCGGCGGCCCGGATGCCGGCCGGGGTATCCGGCTGCCCGGTCCGATGGGCGCTGCGCAGGGCGTAGATCCGGCCGGCCCGCCGTTCGACCACGGCGAAGCAGCCGCCGGCCGCGACCAGCAGCCAGCTCTCCTGCTCGTCCATGATGTCTACGGCCGAATCGTCGGTCATGAGCTGCCGGTCTCCCGCCAGGATCCTCCCGACCGCGAACGCCGGAGCGGGCGGCGGGGTTCCCGCAGGGCCTCGCGGTCGTGGCCCTCGGCGGCCGCATGTCGGACCCGTGCGCTAACCATTTCTTTGCCTTGTGCAAGGATGATATCCCTTGCCTGCCGACAAGGCGGCCGGTCCGGAGCTCAGGGAAATTCGGGACCGGATTTTGGGGGGCAGGAACATGGGCATAAGGGTTTCATGGCGGCGGGCCGCCGCATTGGCGCTTGCCTTCGGGTTCTGGAGCGAAAGCGGGGCGCACGCGACCGGGTTCGAGCGCCAGGCCACCGTCGCCGTTCAGACTTCCGCGGGTAGGCTGGAGGCGGCGATCGCGGATCTGCGACGCATCGAACTTCAGGGCGGGTTCACCCCCGTTCCCGATGACGCGACCCTTCGGCCCGGCGACCGTTCGCCCGCCGTGCCGCTTCTGGCGAAAAGGCTGCGTCAGAGCGGCGATCTGGCCGGGGAGCGCGAGACCCTGGATGCCGAATTCTACGATCCGGGCCTCGCCCGGGCGGTGGAGCGGTTCCAGGCGCGCCACGGGCTGGAGCGCGACGGCGTCGTCGGCCGGCGCACCTTCGCCGCCCTCAACGAGCCGGTCGAAAGTCTGATCGTCCGGGCCACGATCAACCTGGCGCGGATAATGGACGAGCCCGTGCCCGGCCCGGGCCGGCACATCATCGTCAATCTCCCCGAATTCCAGCTGGTCGCCTATCGCGACGGCGTTCCCGAACTGTCGATGCCGGTCATCGTCGGCCGGCCCGGCCGGGCGACGCCGATCCTGTCGTCCCCCATCACGCATCTCGTGGTGAATCCCACCTGGACCGTGCCGCCCGGGATTCTGCGCAAGGACATCGCCCGTCGCGTGACCGAAGAGCCGGACTACCTCGCCCGGATGAGCATGAGCGTGATCAGGCTGGGCGAAACCGGAGAGGTCGGGCCGATCGATCCCGAACTGGTCGACTGGCAGGCGGTGCGCAGCGGAGCGCGCGGAATTCGCGTCCAGCAGCCCGCGGGACCGGACAATCCGCTGGGCCGCTTCAAGTTCCACATGGACAACGACCAGGCGATCTACCTCCACGATACCAACGAGCCGCAGCTTTTCCGGCGGGCGCGCCGAGCGCTCAGCGCAGGCTGCGTGCGCGTGTCGGACCCGGCCGCGCTCGCCGCATTCGTGGCGGAAGGCGCCGACATTCGCTGGCGCAACTGGTCCCGGGACCCTCAGTGGCAGACCCGGTGGCTGAAGCTGCCGCAGCCGATCCCGGTCGATATGGTCTACCGCACGATCTGGGTGGACGACGCGGGCGTGCTCCAGGTCCGCGAGGATATCTACGATCTGGACGCCCTGCCCGCATCGCGGATCGCGGCCGCGTTCGCCGCGGCCGGCTAGCGTCGGGCCGGGTCAACCCATCCGGGCGGCGAAGGCGGCGGTGATCCGGGCATGCCGCTCGTCGCCCTTCTGCTGCAGCCGGGCGCGGCTTGCCGCATAGTCCGCCCGGGCGGATTCGTCCCGGACGCTCTTCAGGTTGATATCGACGTTGAGAAGGGCCGCGGACAGCGCGCCATGCATCATGATGGCGCCCGCCGCGACATCGCTGACGATATGGGTCGAGGCGGCCGGCACCGCCTGAAGGGCGAGGTCCAGCCCCTCCAGGCAGGACTGGGCGGCGTTGAGCGGGATCTCCGTCGCGGCCTTGGCGGCCTCGTCCATGGCGCGGCGGCGCGCGGCCTTCTCCTCCTCGG
>JAJUFW010000525.1 GCA_029263555.1 Alphaproteobacteria bacterium | reverse complement strand
GCCAGATCACGACCTCGCTGGTCAACGACATCATCATGCCGCCGATCGGCCTTATCCTGGGGCAGGTCGATTTCAGCAACCTGTTCATCAGCCTGTCGGGCCAGGAGTTCGCCAGCCTGGCGGAAGCGCAGGCGGCCGGGGCGCCGACCCTGAACTACGGCCTGTTCATCACGACGGTGATCAATTTCCTGATCATCGCCTTCGCGGTGTTCCTTCTGGTCAAGGCCATCAACCAGCTTCGGCGGGCCCAGGACGTGGGCAAGGAGCCGCCCGCGCCGACGACCAAGGAATGCCCCTACTGCTACAGCACCATCCCGATCAAAGCGAGCCGGTGCCCGAGCTGCACCTCCGAGATCGGAAGCCCGGCGCCGGCGGAATAGGGTCGCGCCGGCCCCGAGGCGTCCTCCCGCCGGAGGACGTCGCCGGGGCCCGGTCCCGGCCCGTCGCTATGACCGGAAGCTGCGGTCGATGCGCTCGACCTTGCGGACCATGGCGCGGAAGAACTGCTCGGACACGCTTCCCGGGCCGAAGCTGTCGGCATCCCGGGCGCATTTCTCGGCGATCTCCGCCGGGATTGGATTGTCCTCGCCGCGCATCGAATCGAGCACGACCTGCACCTCGCAGGCGCGTTGCAGCCGCCACATGTTGAAGAACGCCTCGGCGATCGAGCGCCCCGTGGTGAGCAGGCCGTGGTTGCGGAGGATGAGCGCCGTGTTCCTGCCCAGGCTGGCGAGCAGGCGCGGCTTTTCGTCCTCGTAGAGCGACAGGCCCTCGAAGTCGTGATAGCCGACGCGACCGTAGAGCTGGGCCGCATAGAAGCTGTTGAAGTTCAGCCCGCCCTTCTTGATGGCGACGGCCTGCCCCTCGGTCGTGTGGGTGTGGAGAACGCAAATGGCGTCCTCCCGGGCGGCATGGATCGCGCTGTGGATGACGAAGCCGGCCGGGTTGACCGGGTGCGTCGCCTCTCCGACCGGATTGCCGTTGAGATCGATCTTGACCAGGTTCGAGGCCGTGACCTCGTCGTAGGTCAGGCCGTAGGGATTGATGAGGAAATGGTGCTCCGGCCCGGGCAGCCGGACCGTGATGTGGTTGACGACGATCTCGCTCCAGCCGAGGTGATCGACGATCCGGTAGCAGGCGGCGAGATCCTGGCGGAGCGCCCATTCCTCGGGGGAGAAGCGGGAGGCGGCATCGGTGCGGGGGGACGGGGCGGGGTTCATGGAGTTCAAGCCTTCGCTGTGTCTCTTGCTACCTTGACGACGACCTTGCCGAGATTGCGGCCGGCCAGCATGCCGCAGAGGGCGTCCGGCGCCGAGGCCAGGCCTTCGACGACGTCCTCGCGGTGGCGGATCCGGCCGTCCGCGACCCAGCGGCCGAGATCGGCGAGTGCGCGCGGAAAGGCGTCGAAGTGGTCGAGGACGAGGAAGCCCTCCCACCGGATTCTTTTCGCGAGCACGGTGCGTCCCGGCCTAGGTCCGTTGGCCGACCCGTCCGACGCGATGCCGATCGTGCCGCACTGGACGACCCGGGCGCGGGTATTCAAGAGGGGAAAGACGGCTTCCGCAAGCGGGCCGGAGACATTGTCGAAGAAGATGTCGACTCCGTCCGGGCAGGCTTCGGCGACCAGGTCGGCAAGCCGGTCTCCGGCGCTGCGATAGTTGATCGCGGCGTCGAAGCCGTAGAATTCGCGGCAGAGCCGCACCTTCTCGTCGGATCCGGCAAGGCCGACCGTGCGGCAGCCCTTCAGCCGGGCGATCTGGCCGACGACGCTGCCGACGGCGCCGGCCGCGGTCGTCACCAGGACCGTCTCGCCTTCCTTCGGCTGCCCGACGTCGAGCAGGCCGAGATAGGCGGTGAGACCGGTATGGCCGAGGACGCCCAGCGCGGCGGACGGCGATCCCCAGGCCGGATCGACCTTGTGGTCGATGTCGCTGCCGTCGCTGACCGCATATTCCTGCCAGCCCTGGGTTCCGTAGACCAGCTCGCCCGGGACATAGTCCGGATGGTTGCTTTCGACGACCCGGCCGACGGTGAAGCCGAACATCACCTCGTTCAGCGGAACGGGCGGCCGGTAGTTCGGGGCGTCGGCGATCCAGCCGCGCATCGCGGGGTCGATGGAAAGCCACAGCACCTGGATCAGCAGCTCACCGGGTCCGGGCCGCGGCACCGGCGCGCGCCGGACCGCGAACAGGTCGGCGGTGACGGCGGGCGCGGGCCGGGCGACGAGGACGACCTGGGTCTGTTCCGTCGGAAGTGCCATCACGTCTGCCCCTTCGCCTGCCGGGCATAGCGGGCGATCGCCTGATCGACGCCGGATTCGTCGAGAAGACCCAGCCGGCGCGCGCGTTCCCCGACCGGGCCGCCCGGCCAGCCCGACGCGATGGCCATGACGGCGGGGTCGGGCTCGAAGCGGACCCGGCGCGCCGCCTCGGCATCGAAGGCGGCGAGCGCTGCGTGCAGATCGCCGACCGTGGCGGCCATGCCGGGCAGCACCACGGAGCGGACCGGGCCTAGCGCGTTGCCGTCCAGCGCGGCGAGACGGATCAGGTTCTCGACCACCACGTCGATCGTGTTCACCCAGATGCGCGTCTCCGGCGGCACCGGGCAGACATAGTCGCGGCCCTCGAGCGGCTCGCGGATGATGGCGCTGGCGAAGCCCGATGCCGCCTTGTTGGCCCCGGGGCGAACGATCACCATGCCGATGCGGCCGGACCGGCCG
>JAJUFW010000702.1 GCA_029263555.1 Alphaproteobacteria bacterium | reverse complement strand
CACAATGGCCGAGAGATAGCCTTCCCGCTGCTGCCGAGCCTCGACGGCATCGACCGATCCCGAAACGTCGACGGCCAGCACCAATTCCAGATCCACCGGGATCTCCTGCTGGGCGGCAGCGGGCGCGACAAGCGCAAGCCCAAGCGCAGGGACGATGCGGGACAGCATGGGCGGGCCTCCGGCACGGTCGGTGCCGTTCGAGGATCGCCCGATTTCCCCCGCCGGTCGAGTCCCGTCGCGCGTCCCGGAAGCACGAAGGGCCCGGCCATCACGCCGGGCCCTTCGCGATGGCCGCGGTGCCGCCGGTCAGGCCTGGGCGACCTTGGCGACCACCTCGTTCAGTCCGCGCACGGCCTCGACCGACTTGTCGAACATGGCCTTTTCCTCGGCGCTCAGCTCGATCTCGACGATGCGTTCGACGCCGCCGGCGCCGATCACCACGGGCACGCCGATATAGAGGCCGTCGACGCCGTACTGTCCGGTCAGATAGGCCGCGCAGGGCAGGACGCGCTTCTTGTCCTTCAGATAGGCCTCGGCCATCGCGATCGCCGAGGAGGCCGGCGCATAGAAGGCGGAGCCGGTCTTAAGCAGGCCGACGATCTCCGCCCCGCCGTCGCGCGTGCGCTGCACGATCTTGTCCAGCCGCTCCTGGGTGGTCCAACCCATCTTCACGAGATCCGGCAGCGGAATGCCGGCGACCGTCGAATAGCGCACGGACGGGACCATGGTGTCGCCGTGACCGCCGAGCACGAAGGCAGTCACGTCCTCGACCGAGACGTTGAACTCCTCGGCCAGGAAGTACCGGAACCGCGCCGAGTCCAGCACGCCCGCCATGCCGACGACCTTCTTCGGATCGAAGCCCGTGACCTTCTGCATGACGCCGACCATGGCGTCGAGCGGGTTGGTAATGACGATCACGAAGGCGTCCGGGGCATATTTCTTGATGCCTTCGCCCACGGACTGCATGACCTTGGTGTTGGTGCCGACCAGGTCGTCGCGGCTCATCCCGGGCTTGCGCGGCACGCCCGCGGTGACGATCACCACGTCGGCGCCGGCGATGGCGCTGTAGTCGGAAGCGCCGCTATAGGCGGCATCGAAGCCCTCGACCGGCGACGCCTCGGCCAGGTCCAGCGCCTTGCCCTGGGGGACGCCATCGACGATGTCGAACAGAACGACGTCGCCCAGTTCCTTGATGCCGGCCAGCAAGGCCAGCGTGCCGCCGATCTGGCCGGACCCTACAAGCGCGATCTTCTTGCGTGCCATGGATGCTCTCCTGCGCCGCGGCTGATGCCTTGGTCTGGTGGGATTTGAGGTGGGCGGCGGCGGAAAGTCGTGCCGCCGCCTCAGGCCGAGGTTCCTAGCGTGAATCGCTCGTCAGGGCAAGGATCCCCGGGGGGCGTCCGATCACCGGCGCGGCGGCCCGTCCGCCTATCGGCCCCGATGGTTGAAGGGGCCTCCGCTATCGAGCCGGGCCAGTTTCGACGTCGCTTCGGCGCTCAAGCGGCCGACCACGTCCTCGAGCGCCCGCCGCACCGCGAGATTGGCGCGGGTGGTCGGCGGCAGGAGGCTGACCCGGGTCAGCACGTCGAACCTGAGTGGCTTCGGCAGGCGGTGCAGTTCACGGACGACGCGGATGCGCGCCGTGACCGGAATCTTCT
>JAJUFW010000162.1 GCA_029263555.1 Alphaproteobacteria bacterium | reverse complement strand
TGGCCGAGCTGGACCAGCTCGCCCCTCAGGAGGGCGAAGAGGACAGCCTGGCCGAACGGCGGGCGATGCTGATGCATCGGGAAAAACTGGCGGAGGCAATCGCGTCCGCGCTGGAGGAACTGTCCGGAGAACGCGGCGGCGAACGGCACCTGTCCAGCGCCCAGCGCCATCTTCAAAAGGTGGCCGACAAGGCCGGAGGCCGTCTGGACCCGATCCTGGAGGCGCTGGACCGTGCGCTTGCCGAGACCGCCGACGCCGTCGCGGAGATCCAGACCCTGTCGGCGGACATGGATCTCGACGTCGGCGAGCTGGAGCGCATCGAGGAGCGTCTCTTCGCGCTTCGGGCCGCCGCGCGCAAGCATGGGGTAACCGCCGACCAGCTTCCGGCATTGCGCCAGGACTTCGCCGGCAAGCTGGCCCTGATCGACGACCAGGGCGACCTTCTCGCCCGGCTTGCCAAGGACGCCGAGCTCGCCCGCGATGCCTACCTCGCCGCCGCGCGGGAACTGAGCGCCGCCCGTGCGGAGGCCGCCGCGCGGCTGGACCGGGCCGTCGCCCAGGAACTAGGTCCGCTCAAGCTGGACAAGGCGCGCTTCGTCACCCGGGTCGAGCAGACCGGCGAAGCCGACTGGGGACCCGCCGGCATCGATCGCGTCGTGTTCCTCGTCGCGACCAATCCCGGAGCGGAACCGGGCGCCCTCAACCGGATCGCCTCGGGCGGCGAGCTGGCGCGCTTCATGCTGGCGCTCAAGGTCGTGCTGGCCCGCACCGGCTCGGTTCCGACCCTGGTCTTCGACGAGGTGGACACCGGCATCGGCGGTGCGGTTGCCGACGCGGTGGGCGAGCGACTGAGCCGACTGGGTGCGCAGGTGCAGGTTCTGGTCGTCACCCACAGCCCGCAGGTGGCGGCCCGCGCCGACCAGCATCTGAAGGTGCAGAAGGACGAGCGGGGCGGACGGGTGATCACGACGGTATCCCAGCTCGACGCCCCGGAACGCCGGGAAGAGATCGCCCGGATGCTGTCCGGCGCGACCATCACCAACCAGGCGCGGGCCGCCGCAGAAAGCCTCATGGCAGGACGTGCGTAAGTGACCGCCGAAACCCGATCGCTGCGCGAGATCGCGCCGGAGAAGCTGACCCAGGAAGAGGCCGCGGCCGAGCTGGCGGCGCTCGCCGCCGAGATTGCCGCGCACGACCGCGCCTACTACCAGGAGGACGCGCCGACCGTCAGCGACGCCGAATACGATGCGTTGCGCCGCCGGAACGAGGCGATCGAGGCACGCTTCCCGGAGCTGCGGCGCGACGACAGCCCGTCGCGCCGGGTGGGCGCCGCCCCGGCCACCGGCTTCCGCAAGGTCCGGCACGCGGTCCCGATGCTGTCCCTCGGCAATGCCTTCGCGGATGAGGACGTCCAGGAATTCGAGGCGCGGGTCCGACGCTTCCTGAGCCTGAAGGACGAAGACCGGCTGGAAGTGGTGGCGGAGCCGAAGATCGACGGGCTGTCCTGCAGCCTCCGCTACGAAGGCGGCCGCCTGGTGCAAGCCGCGACCCGGGGCGACGGCACCGAGGGCGAAGACGTGACGGCCAACGTCATGACCCTGGCGGACGTGCCGAAGACGATCGCCGACGCGCCCGAGGTGCTGGAGGTCCGCGGCGAGGTCTACATGGACCGCGCCGAATTCGTGAAGCTGAACGAACGCAGGGCCGAACGGGGCGAACCCCTCTTCGCCAATCCCCGTAACGCCGCGGCCGGCAGCCTGCGGCAGCTGGACCCCAAGGTCACCGCGCGACGCCCGCTGGGCTTCTTCGGCTACAGCTGGGGCGAGCTGTCGTCGCCCCTCGGCGACAGCCAGTGGGCCGTGCGCGAGCGCCTGCGGAGCTGGGGTTTCCGGCTGAACGAACCCGCCCGCCTTTGCGCCGACGTCCAGGAGATGCTGGACTATTACCGCGAGATCGGCCTGCAGCGGGCGGAGCTGCCCTTCGACATCGACGGCGTGGTCTACAAGGTCAACCGGCTGGACTGGCAGGATCGCCTGGGCTTCGTCAGCCGCGCACCGCGCTGGGCGATCGCCCACAAGTTCCCGGCCGAGCAGGCCCAGACCATCCTGCGCGACATCGTGATCCAGGTGGGCCGCACGGGTGCCCTCACCCCCGTCGCCATTCTCGAGCCGGTGACCGTCGGCGGCGTGGTCGTCAGCCGCGCCACCCTCCATAACGAGGACGAGATCCGGCGCAAGGACGTGCGGATCGGCGACACCGTCGTGGTGCAGCGCGCGGGCGACGTGATCCCGCAGATCGTCGCCGTCGTCCCCGAACGTCGACCGGAAGGCGCGACCGAGTACGTCTTCCCCGAGAAATGCCCCGAATGCGACAGCGATGCCGTCCGCCCGGAGGGCGAGGCGGTGCGCCGCTGCACCGGCGGCCTGATCTGCCCCGCCCAGGCCGTCGAGAGGCTGCGCCATTTCGTGAGCCGCGACGCCTTCGATATCGAAGGCCTTGGAGACAAGCAGATCCAGGCCTTCTTCGAGGACGGGCGCGTCCGGCAGCCGGCCGACATATTCACCCTCGAGGCGCGGGAGCGCGAACGCCTGGACAAGCTGGTCAACAAGCCAGGCTGGGGCAAGAAGTCGGTGGAGAATCTCTGGCGCTCCATAGAGGCGCGCCGCACGATCGCGCTCGACCGCTTCATCTACGCGCTCGGCATCCGCCAGATCGGGCAAGCCACGGCCCGCCTTCTCGCCCGCCACTATCACACGCTGGAGGCCTGGCAGAAGGCGATGATCGAGGCGGCCGACGAGTCGACCGACGCCTATGCCGAGCTGACCGCGATCGACCAGATCGGTGTGAGCGTCGCCCGCGACCTGACGGCCTTCTTCGCCGAGGAGCACAATCTCCAGGTGCTGGAACGCCTGAAGGAGCAGGTGACGGTCGAGCCGTTCACGGCGCCCCGGCCCGTCGAGAGCCCGGTCAGCGGCAAGACCGTGGTGTTCACAGGCACGCTGGAGACCATGAGCCGGCCGGAGGCCAAGGCGAAGGCGGAAAGCCTGGGCGCCAAGGTCGCCGGATCGGTTTCATCCAAGACCGACTACGTGGTCGTGGGCGCGGACGCCGGCTCGAAGGCCACGAAGGCGCGGGAACTCGGCGTGACCACCCTGACCGAACAGGAATGGCTGGCACTGATCGGTGGCTGAGTCCCGCCGACCCCGTCGCTCCGGCCGGGGTCAGAGCGGTGCCGTCGCCGCCTCCAGCCAGGCCCGCTCCTCGGCTGCCGGCAGAAGCGGCCCGACCAGCTCCCTGACCCGGGCGTGATAGGCATCGAGCCAGGCGAGTTCCGACGGCGACAGCAGCTCCTTCCGGATCAGGGCCCGGTCGATCGGCGCGAGCGTCAGGGTTTCGAACTCCAGCATTTCCCGTTCGGCGCCCGGGATCGGCGCCGCATCCCGCACGACGATCAAGTTCTCGATCCGGATGCCGTAGGCGCCGGTCTTGTAGTATCCGGGCTCGTTCGACAGGATCATCCCCGGCTCCAGCGCCACCGGGTTCGGCATCTTCGCGATCCGCGCCGGCCCCTCGTGCACGCTGAGATAGCTGCCGATGCCGTGCCCGGTCCCGTGGTCGTAGTCGACGCCGTGATGCCACAGGAACTGCCGGGCGATCACGTCCAGCTGAGATCCCGTGGTCCCCTTCGGAAAGCGCATCGTGGCCAGGGCGATATGCCCTTTCAGGACCAGGGTGAAGCGGTCGCGCATCTCCTCGGTCGGCGCGCCCACGGCAACGGTCCGGGTGATGTCGGTCGTGCCGTCGAGATATTGTGCGCCGCTGTCGATCAGGTAGAGCGAACCCGGCTCCAGCCGGCGGTTCGTTTCCGGCGTCACCCGGTAATGAACGACGGCGCCGTTGGGCCCCGCGCCGGAGATGGTGTCGAAGGAGAGGTCGCGGAACAGCGCACCCTCGGCACGGAAGGCAAGCAGCCGCTCCGCCGCGCCGATCTCGTCGACCGACCCGCCCGGCGCCTCGCGCGAGAGCCAGTGGAGAAATCGCGCGACCGCCACCGCGTCGCGCAGATGGGCATTCCGCGCTCCCTCGAGCTCCACAGGATTCTTCCGCGCCCGCGGCAGGGCACAGGGGTCCCCGTCCCGGCGAACGGTGGCGCCGGCGGCGGAGAGCCGGTCGAGGATCCAGACCCCGGCCGTTCCCGGATCGACCATCACCGTACGGCCGGCCGCCCCGAAGGAATCCAGCGCCGCGCCCAGGGCCGAAGGCGGCCGCACGGTCACGCCGTTGCCCAGATGCACGTTGAGCCCAGGCACGAATTTCCGGGCGTCGATGAACAGCTCCACCTGCCCTTCCCGGTCGATGACGGCATAGGACAGCGGAAGCGGCGTGCGCGGCACGTCGCCCCCGCGGATGTTGAGCAGCCAGGCGACCGATTCCGGCGCGGTCAGGACGGCCGCGTCGACGCCCTTCCCGGCCAGCGCAGCGGCGATCTCCTCCCGCTTCTCGGCCGCCGGCTTGCCGGCATAGGAAACGTCGTGCGGACGCACGGGCGCGATCGGTTCGGCCGGACGGTCGCGCCAGATGAGGTCGACCGGGTTGTCCTGCTGGGGGACCAGTTCGGCGCCGGCAGCCTGCAGGATCCTGGCCGTCCTTTCCGCCCAGGGCGCGGTATGCAGCCGCGGATCGAAGCCCAGCCGCCCCGCCTTCGGCAGGTTCGCGGCCGCCCACTCGGCATGGGGGTCTTCGACCAGATGCTTGAATTCGAAGACGTTCCCGTCGACCTGGTCCCTGACCTGGAGCGTGTAGCGGCCGTCGACGAAGATGGCCGCACGGTCGCGCAGAACGATCGCGACCCCGGCCGAACCGGTGAAGCCGGTCAGCCAGGCAAGGCGTTCCGCCGACGCCGAGACGTATTCGCCCTGGTGTTCGTCGGCGCGGGGGATGACGAAGCCGTCCAGCCCGCGCCGGTCCAGCTCGGCCCGAAGAAGGGGCAGCCTGTCCTCCCGCGGGACGACCGGGCGCCGGGCGCGCCCGAGACCCGCGCGGACCTGCCGCAGCCGTTCTGCCAGGGCGGGATCCGCCCCGGGCGCCACGAGATCGAGCCAGGCATCCTGGTCACGATCGGCCGGCGCCGCCTCTATGCCCATGAGCAGGGCGCGGAAATCCGCTACGGTGCCGGTAAAGCCCGCCTCCGCCATCAGGCTTTCCAGGATTTCGTCTTCCGGGATTTGGTCGCCAGGAGCATCGGGCGCGATCGGGGTCACGGGACAGTATCTCCACAACCGTTGGCGAAGGATGGTCGAAGCTAGAGCGGCTGCCGGCCGGGTGCAAGCCGCGGCTTTCGTGACGGTTCGCCGACGCCCCTGCCAAGGCGTATGCGCGGCGCGTTATGCTGCGCTGCAAAAAGCTTCATTGATAAGGCCCGGTTTAGTGGCATCTTAAACCGTGTTGCGGCGCAACAAATGCGACCCTAGCAACCGGACGGTCCGGCGCCGTCCGCCGCGACATCGAGACCGGGTGAACGACATGAACCAGACCTCTTTGATTTCCTCCCTCAGGCGCTTCTTCGGCCTGCGTACCCGTTCCCAGCAGATCACCTATCAGGAGCTGATGAGCCTGACCGACCGCCAGCTCGAGGATATCGGGCTGACCCGCGGCCTGATCGAAACCGTGGTCTACCAGGGACCGGACAGCATCTCTGCCGTCTTCCCCGAAGGGGCCGTCCAGGCGGCCGCGAACACGAACCGGACGCACGCGCTCAGCGTCGGCTGAGCGCCGTTCCCTCTCCCGGCCCCTAGGCCGGGCGCCGGCCGGGCGGCAATGGCTCCTCAGGCGCCGCGGCGCAGGTAGCTCAGCACCATGTCGACGGCATGGGCCTCGCGCTCCTGGATGAGCGGCAGGCTCTTCAGATCCTTGTCGAAGATGACGGAAAGGGTCTGCATGTTCGAGACGTAGAAATAGCCCAGTGCGGCAATCGAGATATAGAGCTGAACCGGATCAGCGTTGGCGCGGAACACGCCCTTCGCCGCGCCCCGTTCGATGAGCGTCCGGATCTGGCCGACCAGCGGCGAATGCAGGCTGGGAATGTCCGTCAGCGTCTTCAGGAAACGGGCGTTGTGCAGGTTCTCCGTGGTCAGGATGCGGATGAACCACGGATTCTCCAGGAAATGGCGGAAGGTGAACCGGACCAGCCGGTCCATCGCCTCCTCCGGTTCGTAAAGGTCAAGGCTGAGCGCCCGCTCCCCTTCCCGGATCTCCCGATAGGCTTCGGCCAGGACTGCGCCGTAGAGCGCCTCCTTGTTCCCGAAATAGTGATAGAGCAGCCGTTTGTTGGCCCCGGCCCGGGCTGCGATGCGGTCGACCCGCGCCCCGTCGAAGCCGCGCTCGCTGAACTCCTCCCGCGCGGAGCGAAGGATCTGTCGGCGCGTCAGCTCCGGATTCCGGGCACGATGCGGCAATGGCGCCCGGTTGCGCCGGGCGGGGCGGGCCGCCGCGGTCCCGGCGTCGGCGGCCTCAGCCGGGGGATCGGCCGGGGCGAAGGATGCTGAAGACTTGCCGAGTACCATTCTTTAGCGCCGGTATGCTCAGGAGGACGGTCAGGATCGTGGCGGCGCACAGTATCATGCTGATGGGCCGCGTAAAGAACGGGGTGGGATCGCCGTCCGTGAGCACGAGCCCGCGGCGCAGGTTCGTGTCGAGAAGATCCCCCAGGATGATCCCAAGCACGAGCGGCGCCATCGGGTATTTCATCTCGCGCAGGATGAAGCCCACGATCCCGAAGAAGATCATGACGTAGACATCGAACAGGCGCTGGGTGATGGCATAAGGGCCGACCACGCACAGCACGTAG
>JAJUFW010000478.1 GCA_029263555.1 Alphaproteobacteria bacterium | reverse complement strand
TCCGACAGGATGACCGCCGCCGTATCGGCGCCGACATGGCCGGCGATGCAGGGCAGCACATAGGCCGCGGCGCCCGGGTGGATCGATAGCCCGATATCCGTCGCCCGAACGTTGACGGCCTGGTCCGTCGCAAGGGCAAAGGGGGCACCGCCCAGTTCCGTCGGATCGATCCCCAGCACCAGGTGATGCATGATCGGATTGCCGACGATGGTGACTTCGAGGATCTCCTCGACCCCGATGCCGGCCTGGGTGGCGACGTCCCGGGCAAGCGTGTTCAGCGCCTCGCGCACGGCGTTCGTCAGCGCCGCGTCCCCGCCCGGATTCATCATGACGTAGGAGACCCGGCTCATCAGATCCTCGCCGAAGCGGATCTGCGGGTTCATCAGGCCGCCCGCGGCCACCACCTCGCCGGTCTCAAGATCGCACAGATGGCCGGCAATGGTGGTCGAGCCGACGTCGAAGGCGATGCCATAGACCTTGTCCCGGAATCCGGGCCAGATGGCGACCAGCCGCTCGCCGCCGCGGATGGCGACCGTGACCTTCCAGTCCCCCTTCCGCAACGCGCCCTGAATGGACTGGAGCAGGTGCAGGTCGCAGCTGAGGGAGGTGAGCCCCCATTGCTGCTCCAGGGCCCGTTCCAGCCGCCTCAGATCGCCCGAAGGGTCGTGCATGTCGGGCTCGTCGACCTCGACATAGTAGAGCTTCACGACCGGATCGACCTCGATCGAGCGGACTTCCGCCCGCTTCCGGACAACCTGCTTGTGGACCTGACTGTCCGGCGGAACGTCGATGACGAGGTCGCCGCAGATGCGCGTCTGGCAGGACAGGCGCCTCCCCGACTTGAGGCCGCGCTTCTCGGCATAGCGCGCCTCGGCCGGGGAGACGGGGCTTACATGATCGCTGCCGCTTTCGATGCCGTGCTTGGCGAAGCTGCCCTCGCCCACCTCGACCTGACACCGGCCGCAGATCGAACGGCCGCCGCACACGCTGTCGACATCGACGCCGAGGGCGCGCGCGGCCTCCAGCACCGTGGTGCCGTGGGGGAATCGGCCGCGGCGCCCCGACGGCGTGAAGACCACCAGGGCTTCTTCCTGCCGGTCCTGGGCGCTGTCGCCCGGGGGCGGCGCAAATGCGGCGGGCGCTTCGGGCATCGCAGCAGTCCCGTCAGCCGGCAGCCTGTCGCCGCCGGCGTCCCTCGCGCCCGGCGCGCGCCCCGGCCGGGGCCTCGTCGCCCACGGCGGCCGGCTCGCGGAACTTGCGGATCCAGCGGCCGCAGTTGGGGTCGTGCCCCATCATCACGTCGGCCCCCATGATCGCGGTCATCTCCTCGGCATGGAGCGGGTTCATGATGGCGCTGGTCATGCCCGCGCCGATCGCCATCGACAGGAAGGCGGCATTCAGCCCGTGTCGGTTCGGCAGGCCGAAGGAAATGTTCGAGGCGCCGCAGGTCGTGTTGACCTTCAGCTCCTCGCGCAGGCGGCGGATCAGCCTGAAGGCCGTCGCGCCGGCGGCATTGATCGCGCCGACCGGCATGACCAACGGGTCGACGACGATATCCGACCGGGGAATGCCGTGATCGGCCGCGCGTTCCACGATCTTGCGGGCGACCTCGAACCGCACGTCCGGATCCTCGGAAATGCCGGTTTCGTCGTTGGAGATGGCGACCACAGCCGCACCGTATTTCCGGACCAGCGGGAGAACGGCTTCCAACCTCTCCTCCTCGCCCGTGACCGAATTGACCAGCGCCTTGCCCTTGTAGGCCGCGAGCCCGGCCTCCAGCGCCGCGACGATCGACGAGTCGATCGACAGCGGAACGTCCGTGACCGATTGGACGAGGCGCACCGTCTCGGCCAGGATCGCCGGCTCGTCCGCGAGCGGGATGCCCGCGTTCACGTCCAGCATCTGCGCCCCGGCCTCGACCTGCGCGACCGCGTCCGAAACGACGCGGGAAAAGTTCCCAGCCGCCATTTCCGCGGCCAGGAGCTTGCGCCCGGTGGGATTGATGCGTTCGCCGATGACGACAAACGGGCGGTCGAATCCAATCACCACCTCTTTCGTCGCAGATGAGACCACCGTATCGGTCATGACGCCGTCCTCGCGAAATCCATCCTGTCCCGAAACCCTAAGCAGGTCCCGCCGGACCGGATCGCTTTCGAGCGGCATCGATTGTCACCGCCGCGTCATCGTCGCATCCGGGCGCCCGCGGGACGCCGCAGAGGCCGGGCAGCCGGATATCGGACGGCCGTAAACACCCGCCGCGGCAAAAGGCGGCTGCCCTGGCTATCCGGTCCCGGCCGCCGCTTCCAGCGCCGCGATGTCCAGTTTCACCATCCCCAGCATGGCTTCGGTCACCCGCTTCGCCTTCACCCGGTCCGGATCCCTTATCAGCTCGTCGAGCCGTTTCGGGACGATCTGCCAGCTGAGCCCCCAGCGATCCTTCAGCCAGCCGCACTGCTCGATGGCGCCGCCTTCCCTGAGGGCGTCCCAGAGCCGGTCGATCTCCGCCTGCGTCTCGCATTCGACCATGATGGAGAAGCTGTGATTGAAGGGATCGAGTGGTCCCGCCTCGATCGCCATGTAGCGCTGGTCGCCAAGCGTGAAGGACGCGATCCTGACGCTTCCCTCCGGGCCGCTCGGCGTATCCGCGGGCAAGGTCATGGTCCATTCGACCGCCGAGCCCGGGATCAAGGACGTATAGAAGCGGACCGCCGCCTCCATGTCCTTCTCGAACCAGAGATGCTGAGTGACTTTCATGGGCGCCCTTCTCATCCGCTGTCCCGTGCCCGATGCACTTTCTCAAGGACGGATGAAAAGAGGCGATCCCGACAGGACGGCGGAAATTATCCCGCCACGGCCATTTGCACCATGGGGCGACGGCTCACCGGAAAGGCGGGCTTAGGCAGGTTCCACGCCGCCCGCCTCGACCAGGCGCCTCAGCCGGTCGTCG
>JAJUFW010000495.1 GCA_029263555.1 Alphaproteobacteria bacterium | reverse complement strand
CGAAGAACGGCGCGTGCCGCATCTCGATGGTGACGAACAGCACCTTGTAGAGGGCGAAGAACACCGGGATCTGGACCAGGATGGGCAGGCAGCCCGCGGCCGGGTTGACCTTCTCGCGCTTGTAGAGCGCCATCAGCTCCATGTTCATCCGCTGCCGGTCGTCGGCGAAGCGGTCGCGCAGCTTCATCATCTCCGGCTGCAGCGCCTTCATCTTCGACATCGACTGGTAGCTCTTGTTCGCCAGCGGGAAGAACAGGAGCTTGACGAGGACGGTCAGAACCAGGATCGCCACGCCGAAATTGCCGACAAGGCCGTGGATCCAGGCCAGCAGGCTGAAGATCGGCTTGGTGAGGAACCAGAACCAGCCCCAGTCGATCGCCAGGTTGAACTTGGTGATGCCAAGGTCCTCCTCATACGCCGTGATGAGATTGACCTCCTTGGCGCCGGCGAACAGGTTCGAGGTCTGCTCGATGCTGGCGCCGGGGGCGACCGTCATCGGCTGCTCGCTGTAGATCGAGTAGTAGCGGTCCTGCTGGCCGTTGTTCAGCTGGTGAACGAACTGGGCCTCGAACGTCGACTCCTGGTCCGGGGCAAGGGCGACCATCCAGTACTTGTCGGTGAAGCCCAGCCAGCCGCCAGTCGTCTCGTGCCGGGCGTTCCCGTCGTCCTCAAGGTCGTCGTAGTTGTATTCGTGCAGCGTGCCGTTGAAGACGCCGTAGGGACCCTCGTGCAGGATGAAGAAGCCGGAGGTCTCCGGCTGGCCGAAGCGCAGGATCCGGCCATAGGGGGCAAGGTCGATCGGCTGATCCGTCGTGTTCGTCACGCGCTGGGTGATCGAGAACATGTAGTTCCGGTCGACGGCGATGACGCGCTCGAAGGTCAGGCCCTGGCTGCTGGTCCAGGTCAGGGTGACCGGCTGATCCGCCGTCAGCACGTCGGAATCGGCCGTCCACAGGGTGTCGGGGCCCGGGGTCTCGATGCCCGGATTCTGGGGCACCCAGCCGAAATCGGCATAGTAGGGGCTGGGCGACTGCAGCGGGGAGAGCAGGACGATCTCCGGGCTGTCGTCGTCCACCGTCTCGTGATAGTCGGCAAGCGTCAGATCGTCGAAGCGGCCGCCCACCAGGGAGATCGAGCCGTGCACCCGCGGGGCCTGGATGCGCACGCGAGGAGATTCGGCAATTGCCTGCTCGCGGGTGAGTTCCAGCGCCTGCGGAACGTTGCCGGTCAGGTCACGGCCGGGCGAAGCGGAAGGATCCTGGCTCTCATAAGCCGCCTGGTTTGTCTCCCTCGGAGCCTGCGGCGCCGGGAACAGGAACTGGAACCCGACCACGATGAGAATGGAGAGGACGATCGCCAGAATGAGATTTTTCTGGTCCGGCATAGGGATACTCCGGCTCCTGCCTTGGCTCTCGGGCGCGAGACCTGGGACGTTACGAAAGGTTCGGCCGGCCCCCGGCCGGCCCGTGCCCGGCGGACGGATCCGCCGTGTGTCGAGGGGGCACCGGGTCGTATCCCGCGCCACCCCATGGATGACAGCGCATGAGGCGGCGGACCGTCAGGAGACCGCCGCGCAGCGCACCGTGCGTGGTTATAGCGTCGATAGCGTATTCCGAACAGGTCGGGCGGAAGCGGCAGCCATGGCCGATCAACGGCGACAGGGTATACCGGTAGCCCAGCACCAGCCCCTTCAGAAAATGGGCAAGCGGGCTCATCGGGAAGGCGCCTCCGGCTCCCGCCCCGCGGCTTCCTCCCGCCAGGCCTTCAGCCGGCGCAATGCCTGGGCGAGATCGTTCTTCAGATCGGCATAGGGCCTGATCGGGGTTTCGGCGCGGGCGATCAGAACATAGTCGTGGCCCGTCGCGGCATGCGCCGTCATCACCTCGGCCGCGGCCGCACGCAAGCGGCGCCGTGCCCGGTTCCGGGTCACGGCGTTGCCGATCTTGCGGCTGGCGGTGAAGCCGACACGCACGGCGGGCTCGTCCTCTTGTGGCCGCTGCCGCTCGTCATGGGGACGGATCTGCAGGATCAGCCCCGGAAAGACCGCCTTCCGGCGCGTACCGGCGACAGCCAGGAACTGCGACCGCCGCACCAAGCATCCCAGGGCGGGACTGCCGCCTATCGTGCGGCGAGCATGGCGCGGCAATGAAGGCCCCTCTAGACCGGCGTCAGACGCTTGCGGCCCTTGGCCCGACGGTTGGCGAGAACTCGACGACCGCCGACGGTCGCCATGCGGGCGCGGAAGCCATGACGGCGGGCGCGCACAAGCTTGCTGGGTTGAAAAGTGCGTTTCACAACGCTGCTCCGTTACTGAAACCGGTCTCGGGAAAACGGTTCGCGCTTATAGGCGGTGGCATTCGCCAAGTCAATCGGACTCAAGGCAGAATGGGCGACCGGCTCGCCCGGGCCCGTTCGGGGGTACGCCACGAGAGGATAGCCGATCACGGCAAGGTGACTGGAGCGACGGGTGCCGGACGGGTACATGAAAGGAAAGGGCGCGGCCGGCAGGCCGGCCCCGACCCTTTGATGCTGGAGGAGACGCCGTGGACGGGCATGCCCAGCCCCGCGACCCATCGGCCCCGGACGGCCGCCGGACGCCGCTCGGCCGGGCCGCGCGATACCTGCCCCTCATCGTCCTGGTGGTCGGGCTGGCGGGCTTCTTCGCGCTCGGGCTCCACCGCCAGCTGCGCCTCGAGACGGTCCTGGCGCGCCAGGCGGAACTCGCCGCCTTCGTTGCCGACCATGGCGTCCTCGCCGCCCTGGTCTTCGTCGGGATCTATGCCGGGACGGTCGCGTTGTCGATCCCCGGCGCCTCCGTGCTCACGATCGTCGGCGGATTCCTGTTCGGGCTGG
>JAJUFW010000221.1 GCA_029263555.1 Alphaproteobacteria bacterium | reverse complement strand
CGGTGTGCTGCCAATTACCGCGGGGGTCGGTGAAACGGAAGTCCACGTACTTGACGTCATGTTCCTTGATCAGGTCCATGACCTTCTTCAGATCGTCGGCCATTTACTCTTTGTTCCTGTTGAACGTGGTTGCTTTCTTTGCGCGGATGGAGCCGGCAGGGCCGGCCCGTTTCCCCGGTAGGGGCTAGATCGCGTCGGCGCCCTTCTCGCCGGTGCGAATGCGGATGACTTCCTCAACCGGCGTCACGAAGATCTTGCCGTCGCCGATCCGGCCGGTCTGAGCCGCCTGCTGGATCGCCTCGATGGCACGCTCGACAAGGCTGTCCTCCATCACGACCTCGACCTTCACCTTGGGCAGGAAGTCGACGACGTATTCGGCGCCGCGATAGAGTTCGGTGTGCCCCTTCTGACGTCCGAACCCCTTTGCCTCGGTGACGGTAATCCCCTTGATCCCTACCTCGTGCAGGGCCTCCTTCACCTCGTCGAGCTTGAAGGGTTTGATGATCGCTTCGACTTTCTTCATGCGTGCGCCACAGTCCAGTGGTTATTCGTGAGGATGTCGTCGTTTGCCGCACCGGGGCCGCGGCATATCCCATCCTAAGCATGCCCCGTGCCAACCGGATAGGCTGCGGGGGAGGACGGGATCCAAACGTGCCGAAGCACCGGTGCTGCCTAGATGATAGGCTATGTGATCACAAAATGGGCAGGAAAGCTGCCTTTCCAATGTGCAAATGGCCTTCGGCGGCGACACAGTCATGGGCCGCGGCGTCCCAGGATCGGCCATGACCAACGGTTCGGATGGGGCAGCATCATCGGGCTTGACGCAGGGCTCCGGATGTTCCATACCACGGCCCCTGCCGGCCGGCGGAGATGCCGGCTGGGCCCAGTGGCGGCCGTAGCTCAGTTGGTAGAGCCCTCGGTTGTGGTCCGAGTTGTCGTGGGTTCGAGTCCCATCGGTCGCCCCATTCCCCCTCCTTTGATATGTTCTTAGAGTCCGTAATCCCGTCGCGGTGCCGATGGCGCGGCCCGACCGGGCATGGGTCGGCGTCCGCGGGGGCAGTTCACGGGGACAGGAATGGAAGCAGGGCATGAACTCCTCAGCGTCGCCGAAATGGCCGAGGCGGACCGGATGACGATCGCTGCCGGCGTCCCGGGGATAGACCTCATGGAAGCCGCCGGGCGGGCGGTGGTCCGCGCGGTCGAGGAGGCCTGGAGCCCCCGGCCGGTCCTGGCCCTCTGCGGTCCCGGCAACAACGGCGGTGACGGTTTCGTGGCCGCCCGGCTGCTGGCCGAGCGGGGATGGCCGGTGCGCGTCGCTCTCCTGGGCGGGCGCGCGCGGCTGAAGGGGGATGCGGCCCTCGCCGCCGGGCGATGGACCGGCGACGTCCACGGGTTCGAGACCGTCTCCCTTTCGGATCGTCCGCTGATCGTCGACGCCGTGTTCGGCGCCGGCCTGTCGCGGCCTGTCGACGGCATTGCCGCCGAGTTGCTGACGGCCGTCTCCGAAGCCGGGCTGGAGGTCGTGGCGGTCGACGTCCCGAGCGGGGTCGACGGCGATACCGGCGAGGTCCGGGGTGTGGCGGCGCGGGCCGCCGTGACGGTCACCTTCTTCCGGCGCAAGCCGGGTCATCTGCTGCTGCCGGGGCGGACCCTGTGCGGCCGCGTCGTCGTGGCGGATATCGGGATCGATCCGGCGCTGCTATCGGTCCTGGCGCCGAAGGCCGCGGAGAATGTGCCCGGGCTGTGGCGGGGGCGCTTCCCCTGGCCCGGCCCTGAATCGCACAAATTCGCGCGCGGCCATGCGGTCATCCTGGGCGGCGGCCGGATGACGGGGGCGGCGCGCCTTGCCGCGCGCGCCGCCAGGCGAAGCGGCGCGGGGCTTGTGACCGTCGCCGCGCCAGGGGAGGTCCTTCCGATCTATGCGGCGGATGCGCCTGGGCTCCTGACCCGGCCCGTCGAGGAATGGGCGCAGCTGATGGAAGACGTCCGGTGCAATGCGGCGCTCGTCGGTCCGGGCGCGGGGGTGGGGGAAGCGACAATCGGCTTCGCCCTCGCCGCGCTGGCGGCCGGGAAGCGCATGGTGCTCGATGCCGATGGCCTGACCAGCTTCGCCCGCGCGCCGGATCGTCTGTTCTCAGTGCTCCATCCCGGCTGCGTGCTGACCCCTCATGAAGGCGAGTTCGGCCGGCTGTTCGACAAGGCGGGCGCGCGCCTGCAGCGCGCGCGGCGCGCGGCGGAGCGGGCAGGGGCGGTGGTCGTCCTCAAGGGGAGCGACACGGTGATCGCCGCGCCCGACGGCCGCGTCCGGGTGAACACGAATGCGCCGCCGGAGCTTGCAACCGCCGGAACCGGCGACGTGCTTGCGGGCATTGTCCTGGGGCTTCTGGCGCAGGGAATGGACGCCTTCGATGCCGCCTCCGCCGCGGTTTGGCTGCAGGGGGAGGCCGCCGCCGCCTTCGGGCCGGGCCTGATCGCCGAGGATGTGGCGGAGGGTATTCCGGCGGCCCTGCGCCGGCTGCGCAGCGGCTGAGGCGGACGGGCGGAGCGGGGAGCGGCAGCGGACTGCGGTCCGGGCATTCCGGCTTGGGCTGATTTGGCCTATCGCGTCCGAAATCTCCTGTGGTATAGACCCCGCTTCGGTTGGGCGGGCAGGCGTTCGCGCCAGCCATTCCGCCGAGTTTTGGCCGGTGGTTTCTGATAGCGAGCGCGCGGGCGTGGCGGAATTGGTAGACGCGCTGGATTTAGGTTCCAGTGGCGAAAGTCGTGGGGGTTCAAGTCCCTCCGCCCGCACCATGCTCGTGCCAGGATCCGCGTCGTCTCGGGTTCGTGATGCGGGGTCTGCTGATCCCGCTTGGATTCTGAAGTGACCCGGCCAACCGGGCGTCAACGGAACAGGCAATAATCGAGATGCAAGTCACCGAAACCAGCAACGAAGGCCTCCGCCGCGAATTCAAGGTTGTCGTCCCGGCCGCCGACATCAACGATCGGGTGAATTCCCGGTTGACCCAGCTGGGCAATCAGGTGCGCCTGCCGGGCTTCCGCCCGGGCAAGGTGCCGATGTCCATCCTGCGTCAGCGCTATGGCCGTTCGGTGATGGGCGAGGTCCTGGAACTCGCGGTCAATGAGACCTCGCAGACCACGATGAGCGAGCGGGGTATCCGTCCGGCGCTGCAGCCGAAGATCGAGATCACGTCCTTCGATGAGGGCAAGGATCTTGAGTACACGATGGCGGTCGAAGTGCTGCCCGACGTCGTGCCGGGAGACTTCTCCGACATCGAGCTCGAGCGCCTGAAGGCCGAAGCCGACGATGCCGTGATCGCGGACGCGCTGGCGAAGATCGCCGCCCAGCAGAAGCGCTTCGAGGCGCCGAAGAAGGCGCGCGCGGCGAAGCTGGGCGACCAGGTCTTGATCGACTTCGAGGGGCAGCTCGACGGCGTGAAGCGGCCCGAGATGGCCGGACAGGATTTCGAGCTCGAGCTCGGCTCCAACCGCCTGATTCCGGGTTTCGAGGACCAGCTCGTCGGGGTGAAGGCGGGTGCGGACAAGACCGTCGAGGTCACATTCCCCGAGGATTATCCGGCGAAGGATTTCGCCGGCAAGTCGGCGGTGTTCGAGGTTAAGGTCAAGGAAGTGCGGGAGCCCGTCGAGGTTCCGGTCGACGAAGACCTGGCCAAGAGCCTTGGGTTCGACGATCTCGAGGCGCTCAAGGCGGCCGTCCGCCGGCAGACCGAGAGCGAGTTCGAGAATGCTGCCCGCCAGCGCCTGAAGCGGCAGCTTCTGGACCAGCTGGCGGAGCGGGAGATCTTCGAGGTGCCGGCCGGCATGGTCGACCTTGAATTCAACACCATCTGGCAACAGATAGAAGCCGCACGCCGGCATCATCTCGAGACCAAGGACGATCCCGACCACCACCACGAGCACGATCCCGACCTGGACAAGCCGGAAGAGGAGCTGCGGGCCGAGTACCGTGCGATCGCCGAGCGACGAGTGCGCCTGGGTCTCCTGCTGTCGGAGGTCGGTCGACTGAACAACATCCAGATCACCCAGGAAGAGCTGAACCGGGCGATGATCGCGGAAGCGCGTCGTTACCCCGGCCAGGAGCGGCAGGTGCTGGAGTTCTTCCAGAAGAATCCGCAGGCGATCGACAACCTGCGGGCTCCGATCCTGGAAGACAAGGTGGTCGACTTCATCATCGAGCAGGCCAAGGTGACGGAGCGGACGGTCAGCCCGGAGGAGCTTTTCCGGGATCCCGATGCGCCGGCGGAGGGCGAGAACGCCAAGAAGCCCGCCAAGAAGGCGGCTGGGACGAAAAAGCCTGCGACCAAGGCCAAGAAGGCCAAGGTTGACGAAGGCGACGAAGCCAAGGCCGAATAGGCTGCGGGCGGCGGCCGGGGACTCGTTCCCCGGCCCGTCCGGCAGACAGGCGAACCGAGGACGGTGATGAACGACTTTGAACCGCGCATGAACACCCTGGTGCCGATGGTCATCGAGCAGACCAACCGGGGGGAGCGCGCCTTCGACATCTATTCCCGGCTTCTGAAGGAACGGATCATCTTCCTGATCGGGCCGGTGAACGACGCGGTGGCCAGCTTGGTATGCGCGCAGCTCCTGTTCCTTGAATCGGAGAACCCGAACAAGGACATCGCCTTCTACATCAACTCGCCCGGGGGCATCGTGACCTCGGGCCTCGCGATCTACGACACGATGCAGTACATCAAGTGCGACGTGTCGACCATGTGCATCGGCCAGGCGGCCAGCATGGGGTCGCTCCTGCTCGCGGCGGGGGCGAAGGGCAAGCGCTTCTGCCTTCCCAACAGCCGGGTGATGGTCCACCAGCCCTCGGGCGGCGCCCAGGGACAGGCTTCGGATATCGAGATCCAGGCGCGGGAGATCATCAAGATTCGCCAGCGGCTGAACGAGATCTACGTGAAGCACACCGGCCAGGAGCTTTCGGCGATTGAACAAGCGCTGGAACGCGATCGTTTCATGTCCGCGGAAGAGGCCAAGGAGTTCGGCATCATCGATCAGGTGGTCGAACGCCGGGTCATGCCCGACGAAGCGCAGGGCAGCCGCTGAGGGCGGTCAACTAGTTGTTGATCGCTCAGAGACAGTCATGTTGAATGGGCTGGTGGCGTGGCTGCCCACGATATCCTTGTCGTGGAGCGGTCGGGGCTCCATCTCAGGGATTAGGGGCCGCCCAAGAACCGTTGTGAGGGCCGGGCGGCCATACGATGTCCAATCGGGGCTTTGATGAGCAAATCTTCCGGCGGTGATTCCAAGAACACCCTCTACTGCTCTTTCTGCGGGAAGAGCCAGCATGAGGTCCGCAAGCTCATTGCGGGGCCGACGGTATTCATCTGCGATGAATGCGTCGAGCTGTGCATGGACATCATCCGCGAAGAGAACAAGACGACGCTGGTGAAGAACCGTGACGGCGTTCCGACGCCGCGCGACATTCACAAGGTCCTGGACGATTACGTCATCGGCCAGGAGCATGCGAAGCGCGTCCTCTCCGTGGCTGTCCACAACCACTATAAGCGCCTGGCCCATGGCCAGAAGAACAGCGACGTCGAGTTGGCGAAGTCCAACATCCTGCTGGTCGGGCCGACGGGCTGCGGCAAGACGCT
>JAJUFW010000299.1 GCA_029263555.1 Alphaproteobacteria bacterium | reverse complement strand
GGGCGGCGGCCGCTATTCTGGCGCCGCCAGGGATTCGAACACGATCCCGTCGAAGATGTAGGTGCGGTCGAGGTCCTCCCGTCCGCCGAGCGCCTTATAGAAGCCCTGCCCCAGATCGTTGTCCCGTCGCACCTGGAGCAGCAGCCAGCGGGCCCCCTGGGCCCGTCCGGCGCGGGCCGCGGCGGCGACCAGGGCCCGGCCGACGCCCTTGTCGCGATGGGCCTCTTCGACGAACAGATCGGCCACATGCCGGCCGCGCGTCCCGGTCTGGACGTCGTAGCCCCCGTAATGGATAGCGTAGCCGATCACCCCGCCGTCCTGCTCCGCCACGATCGCGGCGAAGGCCGCATCCGGGCCGAACCCTTCGCTGCGGAAGCGTTCGGCGTTGAAGTCCGGCGCCGGCACCCCTTCGTGGCGGGACAGGGCGGCCGCCAGCCGGGCCACCGCCTCTCCGTCCTCGGGATGCGCCGCCCTGATCCTGAATTCGGCCATCGAAACCTCCCGGGCTGGTTGAACGGAAAAGCGGGCGGCAGGAAGCCGCCCGCTTCAATCATCGTCAAATTGTCCAGCCGGCAGATCGTTCCTTGTCCCGAAGGAACGGGGCCGGGGATCAGGCCAGCTGGGCGTCCAGGCGCTCCAGGACGGCATCGCCCATGCCGCTGGTCGAAACCGGGCTCGTCCCCGGGCCGGCGATGTCGCCCGTCCGGACGCCGGCGTCCAGCGCGTCCGCCACGGCCTTCTCGATCATGTCGGCTTCAGTGCCGAGGTCGAACGAGTAGCGCAGCATCATCGCGAAGCTGAGGATCGTCGCGAGCGGGTTGGCCTTGCCCTGGCCGGCGATGTCCGGCGCCGAACCATGGACGGGCTCGTAGAGCGCGCGGCGCCGACCGGACGCATCGGCCGCGCCCAGCGACGCCGACGGCAGCATGCCGAGCGACCCGGTCAGCATGGATGCCTCGTCCGAAAGCATGTCGCCGAACAGGTTGTCGGTGACGATCACGTCGAACTGCTTCGGATTGCGAACCAGCTGCATGGCGCAGTTGTCGGCCAACATGTGGGTCAGTTCGACGTCGGAGAAGCTTTCCTGGTGCAGCTTGCCGACCTCTTCGCGCCACAGGCGCCCCGATTCCATGACGTTCATCTTCTCGACCGAGCAGACCTTGCCCCGGCGCTTGCGCGCGAGGTCGAAAGCTACCGCGGCCACCCGGCGGATTTCGGAGGTCGTGTAGACCTGGGTGTTGACGCCCTTCCGCTCGCCGTTGGGCAGATCGAAGATGCCGCGCGGCTCGCCGAAATAGACGCCGCCCGTGAGTTCGCGGACGATGAGGATGTCCAGCCCCTCGACCACCTCGCGCTTCAGGGTCGACTGCTCGGCCAGGGCCGGGAAGACGATCGCGGGGCGCAGATTGGCGAACAGCTCCAGATCCTTGCGCAGGCGCAGGAGTCCCGCCTCGGGCCGGATCGCGAAGTCGACATTGTCCCATTTCGGACCGCCGACCGCGCCCAGCAGCACGGCATCGGCCGCCAGCGCCTTCTCCATCACGGCGTCGGTCACGGGAACCCCGTGCCGGTCAATCGAACAGCCGCCGACCAGATCCTCGTCGATATCGAAGGCGATGCCACGGCGGCTCGCCAGCCACTCGGCGATGCGGCGGACTTGGCCGACGACCTCGGGACCGATTCCGTCACCGGGAAGGAACAGCAGCTTCTTGTTGGCGGTCATGTCTTGTAGCTCTCGAAGGTCAAGGGCTGGCGGGTCTCGCGAAAATCGGACGGCGAACGGCGCGGGCCGAAGATCAGCCGATCAGCCAGGGACGCTCCTGCCGGAGCATCGCCTCGTAGCTGTCGATCTTCGCCGCATGCGCGAGCGTGAGGCCGATGTCGTCGAGGCCGTTGAGGAGGCAATGCCTGCGGAACGGATCGACCTCGAACCGGATGGTGCCTCCGTCCGGGCCGGTGATCTCCTGCTTCTCCAGATCGACGGTAATCACGGCATTGGCGCCGCGCTCCGCATCCTCCAGCAGGAGCGCCACCTGCTCCTTCGGCAGGACGATCGGCAGGATGCCGTTCTTGAAGCAGTTGTTAAAGAAGATGTCGGCGAAGGAGGGCGCGATGATGCAGCGGATGCCGAAATCAAGAAGCGCCCAGGGCGCGTGCTCGCGCGAGGAGCCGCAACCGAAGTTCTCGCCGGTGACCAGAATCTGCGCATTGCGGTAGGCGGGCCGGTCCAGCACGAAGTCGAGCTTGTTGCCGTCGGCGTCGGTGCGCAGCTCGTAGAAAAGCCCTTCCTTCAGTCCGGTCCGCTTGATGGTCTTCAGGAACTGCTTGGGGATGATCATGTCGGTGTCGACATTGCTCATCGGCAGCGGCGCGGCGACGGCGGTCAGCTTGGTGAAGGGTTGCATCGGAAAATCCCTGGCGGAACAGCACTGGCGAGCCTGTTTTGCCACAGCCCACCCGCCGAAAGAAGGAGGGAATTGTCTCCCTGGGGCTGAGGCAATCGCAAAAGACCTATCCGGGCGCGTGCCGGCAGCCGGTTCATCCGGTCCGCGGCGCCGGAACCAACCTTAATGAGTTGCCTAATTTATTATCTTATGCCCCTTTTGCGTGCATTTTCCACGAGCCCGACGCCCAGGCATAGGGCGCCGAGCTGCGGCCCGCCCTGGCACGACGGTTGCGTGTGCTTCCGGCCAATCGGGGTCTGCCCTCCCGTAGAGGCAGTGAACTGGAGGCATCATGGACGAGCCGGAGCGAATCCTCGAACTCTCCCAGCGCGTCGCCGACATCACCGAGAGCAAGATCCGTCAGATCAACACCATCACCGGCCAGTCCCGCATTCTGGCGCTGAACGCCCTCATCGAAGCGAACCGGGCGGGGGCGGCCGGGCGCGGCTTCGCCGTCGTCGCCAACGAGGTCAAGAAGGTGTCGAGCGAGATCACCGATCTCGCTGGCCAGCTCTCCACCGAACTTGCCGGCAGCATAGCCGAGCTGACCGCACTCGGCAGCCGTATGGTGGCGCAGCTTCGCGGGCAGCGGCTTGCCGATCTTGCGCTCAACATGATCGACATCATCGACCGCAACCTCTACGAAAGGTCCTGCGACGTCCGATGGTGGGCAACGGATCCCGCCGTCGTCGCCTCGGTCTCGGGCGGGGACGTGGCGGTGCAGCGATACGCCGGCGAAAGGCTCGCGGTCATCCTGCAGAGCTACACGGTCTATCTCGATCTCTGGATCGCCGATGCCTCGGGCCGCGTGGTGGCGAACGGCCGCCCCGATCGCTTTCCCGAGACGGCCGGCGTCGACGTCTCGCGAGAGGCCTGGTTCAGGCAGGCCATGGCCCTTCCCGGGGGCGACGATTACGTGGCCGCCGACATCTCGACCGAATGGCGGCTGGGCAATGCCCAGGTCGCGACCTTCGCCACGGCGATCCGGGATGGCGGGCGCATCGACGGCGCTCCGATCGGCGTGCTCGGGATCTTTTTCGACTGGGAGCCGCAGGCCCGGGCCGTGGTGGCCGGGGTGCGCCTGGCCGACGAGGAAAGGGGCAGGACGCGCTGTCTCCTGGTCGATGCCGGGCGGCGGGTCATTGCGGCCTCCGACGGCAGGGGCGTGCTGACGGAGAAATTCCCGCTCGAACATGAGGGCAAGCCCTCGGGCAGCTATGTCGCCCCGTCGGGCGACATCGTCGGCTTCGCCCTGACACCGGGCTACGAAACCTACAAGGGCCTGGGCTGGTACGGCGTTCTCGTCCAGAGCAGGCGTTGAGCCCCGGCCCGAACGCAACGAAGGGGGCGGCCGGCGACCGCCCCCTTCGCGTCACGATGTCCGGATCCGGACGATCAGATCAGATCGCGCACGTCGGTCAGCCGACCGGTGATCGCGGCGGCCGCGGCCATGGCCGGGCTGACCAGATGGGTGCGCCCGCCGCGGCCCTGCCGGCCCTCGAAATTGCGGTTCGAGGTCGAGGCGCAGCGTTCGCCGGGCTGCAGCTTGTCGGCGTTCATGGCGAGGCACATGGAGCAGCCAGGCTCGCGCCAGTCGAAGCCGGCCTCGCGGAAGATCCGGTCGAGCCCTTCGGATTCCGCCTGCTCCTTCACCAGGCCCGAGCCCGGCACGATCATGGCATAGACGCCGTCGGCGACCTTCCGGCCGCGGGCGATCGCGGCGGCGGCGCGCAGATCCTCGATCCGGCCGTTGGTGCAGGAACCGATGAACACCTTGTCGATCGCAATCTCGCGCATCGGCGTTCCGGGCTTGAGATCCATATATTCCAGGGCGCGACGGACCGCCTTGGCCCGCGCCTCGTCCTCGAAGGACGCCGGGTCGGGCACGACGCCGGTGATCGGGACGACGTCCTGCGGGCTCGTGCCCCAGGTGACGGTCGGCGCGATCTCCGCGGCGTCCAGGAACACCTCGGCGTCGTACACCGCGCCCTCGTCGGAGGGCAGGGTCCGCCAGTAGGCCACGGCCTTGTCCCAGTCGGCCCCCTGCGGCGCCCGCGGGCGGCCCTTCAGATAGGCGTAGGTCGTCTCGTCCGGGGCGAT
>JAJUFW010000171.1 GCA_029263555.1 Alphaproteobacteria bacterium | reverse complement strand
GCTGACCGACCCCTCCGGCAGGCGGTTTGCCGTTGAAGTGGACCCCGAGCGGGGAGTACTGCGCGCCCGGTCCGTCGGGACACTCGAAGTGAACAGCCGCCCCGCGGGCGCCCGGGTGCGCGTGGACGGGCGGGACCGGGGCCGCGCCCCATGCCGGCTGCCGCCTGCGATAGGCGTCGAGAAGCGGCGGGTTCGCCGCCGCGGCCGCGGTCAGCGCCGCGGACAGTTCGTTCGCTTCGCGCGCGGCGCCGCCCGCGCCGGGGAAGCATGCCCTGAGATAGCCCCGGATCCAGGCACCGCGGTCGCCGTCCTGTCGGCGGTGACGGTCGATTTCCCCTTCGACCGCCTGGACATATTCCTCCACCAGCCGCGCCAGCAGGGCATCCTTCGACGGAAAATGGTAGAGGACGGCGCCCTTGCTCAGCCCGGCCCGTTCGGCCAGCCGGTCGAAGGTCAAGGCGTCCGCCCCTTCGGTCCGGACGATCAGCGCGGCCATGTGCAGGATGCCGCCGGCCGTCGCCTCGCCCGATCTGTTCCTGCGCGCTTTCGCCATCCGGGATCCTCCGTCCGCTCACGATTTTTATACCGTCCGGACGGTATAGTAAATATCGCTGCCGCATGCACCGGCACAGCCGGGCGCTCCCGTGCCTCAGCGCATCCGCGTCCGGGGATAGGGGACGATGTCGATCGGGGCGATCTTGATCCAGGCCGTGCCGTTCTGGTCGCGGTCCTTCACCTCGGTCAGGTGAACGAGCGTGAAGCGCCTGCTGCGGACGGCGCTGGCAAGATCCTGGGCGCGCTCCTCCGGAAGCCGCGTCAGCAGCTCCTTCGGGACCCGTCCGACATTGAACTCCTCGATCAGGCGTTCCAGCAACAGATACGAGGCAAAGGCGGTCGACGCGCTGTCGATGAAGATCGACGACGCCTCCGACATGCGGGGAAGGAAATGGGCAAGGAGCGCCAGGACGGTCGCCGGATCGTGCCGGAAATCGGAGAACAGGAGGTCGACTTCGATGCCGGGATCGAATTCCGGATAGGGCGGAAGCGACGTGGTGACGAGGCTCAGTTCGCGGGCGACCCCGAACCGCTCGGCCATGGCCAGGATGAAGTCGCGGTGCGAGGCATATCCTTGGGCGCCATAGCGTTCAAGGCCCGGTGCCTGCCGTACCTTGTCCCATTGCCTGCCGTCGTCGATCGTCAACAGGGTTCCGGATCCGTTTTCCCGCAGCGCCCGGGCGATCCAGAAGCTGGACACGCCCGTTCCCGTGCCGAGTTCCAGCACCCGCTGCGGCTTGTGCATCTTCACGACGGAATAGAGGAAGAAGCAGAAGTCCTCGGTACCGTAGACGCCCCCCGCATCGCTGGCGAAGCGGTAGAGATCCCCGATGTCGGGCAGGGCCGCGCCCGGCGGCGTGACGGCCGCCCCGGGCCGCGGCGGGCTTCCGGCGTCGTTCATGGGCACCCCCTTCCAGAGCCGAAGGAAAGCCAGGCATACTCACAAGAACAACGGGGAGGCCGGAAAGGAGCGCCCGGCGCCCCGGGCCGGACGAACGGGGACCTGTTCAGCCCGGAACGGGCGCCCGCTCCCGGTTCAATGCGGACAGCGACACGCGCTGCCGGCCCTCGGCATCGAAGTTTTCGGGTGCAAGCCACCGCTCCATGTTGGCGCGCACGGCCGGCCATTCCCGATCGAGCATGGAGAACCAGGCCGTATCCCGGTTCCGCCCCTTCACGATCATGTGCTGGCGGAAGATGCCCTCGAAGGTGAAGCCGAGGCGCAGCGCCGCCGCCCGGGATTTCGCGTTCAGCGCGTTGCACTTCCATTCGAGCCGGCGATAGCCGAGATCGTCGAAGACGTGGCGGAACATCAGATACATCGCTTCCGTCGGCAGGCGGGTCCGCTGGACAGCCGGGGCGTACCAGATGTGGCCGACCTCGATCGTGCCCATGGCGGGGACGATGTTGAGGTAGCTGACCATCCCGACCGCCTCGTCGCTTCGGGCGTCGACGACGGCGAAGAACAGCGGATCCTCGGACGGGCTGCATCTTTCGATCCAGCCGCGGAAGTCGCTCTCGTCGGCAAAGGGACCGCTGCCCATGTAGGTCCACAGGCTATCCCGGGCCGCATCGCCGTGGGCGCTTCGGTAGAGCGCGTCACCATGCCGGGTCGGGTCCAGCGGCTCGAGACGCACGGTTGCGCCCTCGAACACCTTTCGGGCGGGCGGCTGGCCGGACGGCAGCGGATCGACGACAGGTCCGATGGGCAGGGTCACGGGCGAACGTCTCCTGGGACGGCGGGGCGATGGGAGACAGCTTTACCCGGAGACCCGGTACGCGGGAAGCCTTTGCCGATGCGCAAGACGACGAAGGCCGTTCAGCCGGCCGGCCAGCGGACCACCGCCCGGGTCCCATCAGCGTTCGGATCGTAGCGCAATTCCCCGCCGATCTGCGCGGCAAGCGCCTGAATGAGGCGGGTCCCGAGCCCCGCCCCGCCCGGCGGGGGCGGACCTCCGAAACCGACGCCGTCATCGGCCACGGACAATTCGACATATCCGTCGGCCGCGGCAAGGCCGATATCGGCGGTCCCCCGGGAGCCGGGCGGAAAAGCATGAACCAGGGTGTTCGAGACGAGTTCATTGACGATCAGGCCAAGCGGCACGGCCCGATCCATGTCGGCGATCACGGGATCCAGCCTGAAGCGCAGTTCCACCGGCCGGCGGCCGTCCTGGTGGAAGCTCTGAAGCTGTCCGCACAGCCGGACGATGTAGTCGGCAAGGTCGATGCCCGCCATGCTGCGGCTGTCGGTGAGCATCTCGTGAACCAGGGCCAGTGCCCGGATGCGGTTCCCCAGCTCGTCATGCCGGCGCTTGAGCTCCGGCTGAGTGATGCCCTGGGACTGCAGATTCAAGAGGCTGACCACGATCTGCATGTTGTTCTTGACCCGATGCTGCAGCTCGAGCAGCAGGGCCTCCTTCTCAGCCAGCGCCCGCCTCATTCCGTCCTCGACCCGCTGGCGCTGGGTCATGTCGCGGGCGGTCACGACGACCGCGAGGACGGCGCCGTTGGCGTCCTTCACCGGCCGCATGGTGTAGTCGTAGTGCCGTAGGCCGCGCGGCGTCGGCAGGTCCACCTCGGCCATCACGGGCTCGCCGGAGGTCATGACCTGGAGCCTGGTCCGGTCGATCCGCGCCGCGACCGATTCGGGCAGGCCGAAGTCCCAGACCGTGCGGTCCAGCATTTCGGCACGCACCATCCCGAATCCGCGGGCGATCGGGCGACTGGCGTAGAGGCAGCGCCCATCCCGGTCGAGCATGATGATGCTGTCCGCCGCCGCGGCAAGCACCGCGTCCAGCATCTGGGTCTTCTCGGAAAGCCGGGCCAGGGCGACGCGGCGCCCCTCCTCAGCCGCCGCTCTTTCGGTATCGTCCACGGCGAAGACGAACAAGCCATCCACCCTGCCGTCCGCGCCACGCTTGGGCAGGTAGGAAATCCTGTGCAGCCGCATTCCCCGACCGCCGACGGGCAGCCATTCCTCGAAGGCGACGGCCTCTCCGGTGAAGACCCGATCGATCTTGGGCGCGATGGTCCGGTAGGAATCCTCCCCCAGGACCTCGGCCACGGTCCGCCCCTCGAGTTCGGCGCGGTTGCGGCCATAGGCTTCCTCGTAGGCGCGGTTGACCATGACGTAGCGCCGCCCGGAATCGATTTCGGAGACATAGG
This sequence comes from Alphaproteobacteria bacterium, assembly GCA_029263555.1. Classification (GTDB taxonomy): domain Bacteria; phylum Pseudomonadota; class Alphaproteobacteria; order DSM-16000; family Inquilinaceae; genus JAJUFW01. The sequence continues at coordinate 2,921 of JAJUFW010000171.1, read as the reverse complement.
CCGGGATGGAATCGACCAGCGTCCGCAGCCGGTCCTCCAATGGCTCCTGCCCCTGGCCGCCGACCATGTCGATCACCTCGACGGCGAATTCGGGCCGGCCGCTGGCATCGCGGATCAGGAACATGGTCGATGCCGCCCGCAGCACCGTCTCGTCCCGGCGGATGTAGCGCTTGTCCAGCCGGCAGGCCGGTTCGTGCCCGTCGATCAGGGCACGGAGCGCCCGCAAATCCCGGTCGACGTCGTCGGGATGCATGAGGCTCCGGCGCTCCATCTCCCGAAGCTCGGCCTCCCGGTAGCCGAGCAACCGGACCAGTCCGGGGCTCGCCCTCAGTACTCGGCCGTCCAACCCGACCAGGGAGATGGGCGTTCTGGCGTCGCGCAAGACGCCGTGCCAATGAATATTTTCTGGACTCTGTACCTGCACCTCGGATCCTCGGCTGCTTCCCACCCGGAGCGGCCCACGGCCACCATATTCCGCATCCATAAACGCATTTGGCAGCGGGCGGGGGCATGGGGAACGGCTGCAAAAGGCGGAGCGACCCGCCCGCGTCCTTCGGGCCGCCCGGCCGGGAGCCGAAACGACTCAGGCCCTGAGCAGCGCCACGCCTGCCGCGACGATGCATGACGCCGCGAGCCGCCAGACCCCGAACCCTTCCTTGAGCAGCAGCCGCCCGATCAGGGCTGCGAAGATCACGCTGGTTTCGCGGAGGGCGGCGACGGCCGCGAGCGGCGCCAGGGTCATCGCCCAGACCGCAAGAGCGTAGGCCGCCAGCGACATGCCGCCGCCGGCCAGACCGCTCCAGGCGTTTTCCCGGATGGCGTGCCAGAAGGCGTCGCCGCGGCGGATCCAGACGATCGCGACGAAAATCGGCGCGTCCAGGGTCAGGAGCCAGACGACATAGGCCGCCCCATGCCCGTCATTGGCCCGTCCGCCCAGCCCGTCCGTCAGGGTGTAGCCGGCGATGAACAGGCCAGTGCCGAGGGCGTAGAGGAGCGGCTCCGGCCGCTCCAGAACCGCCGGCCCGCCCCGGAACGCGAGCGCGATGACGCCGAGCGCGATCGCCGTGACCCCGAGAGCGGTCATCAGGCCCATCTGCTCACCGACGATCGCCGCCGACAGAAGCGCGACGATCAGCGGGCCGGTGCCGCGGGAGATCGGATAGACATGGGAGAGATCGCCATGACGATAGGCTTCGACCAGGAACAGCCGATATCCGATATGCAGCAGGACCGATCCGGCGAGAAAGGGCCAGGCGGCTGGCGACGGCGCCGGCACGAACGGCAGAAAGACGAGCCCGATCACCCCGGAGGCGAGCGTGAGCAACCCCATGGCGGAGAGCCGGTCCGCCGACACCTTCACCAGGGCGTTCCACGAGGCATGCAGGACGGCAGCGAGCAGCACCGCGAGAAAGACGGTCCATGTCATGGGCAGGGACTCGCATCAGGGTTGCAACCAGCAGCAAACCCGGAACCGGGACCGTATGGCAATTGCGTTTTTCGGCGGGGTCCCTTTCCCGGCGCGTTCCGCCCGAAAGGCAAGGGAGATCCGGCTGCCCGTCGGCCCGCCCGACCGCAAGCGAGGGATGTCCTTCCGCCTCCGGTCCGGCAACATTTCACGACTCGGTTCCGTTTATCGATGTCATCATGGACCCGTCCGTTGCGATCGAATCCCTCAACCCTGACCCGCCGGCGACAGCGCGGGAAGCGGGCCTGCATTACGTCAGCGACGACATGCCGGGCATTACTCGCAGGCGTGCCGGCAAGGGATTCGCCTATTACGATCCGGATGGCCGGCGCATCACCGACCGGGCAGAGATCCGCCGCATCAGGTCGCTGGCGATTCCGCCTGCCTATCGGGACGTCTGGATCTGTCCCGATCCCGACGGGCACCTTCAGGCGACCGGGCGCGACGATCGGGGGCGCAAGCAGTACCGGTATCACCCGCGCTGGCGCGAGATCAGGGACGAGAACAAGTACGAACGGATGCTGGCCTTCGGCCAGCATCTGCCGGAAATGCGGCAGCGGATGGACGCGGATCTGGGCCGGCCCGGCCTGCCCCGGGAGAAGGTCCTGGCGGCCGTCGTTCGGCTGCTGGAGACGACGCTGATCCGGGTCGGCAACGACGAATACGCCCGCGACAACAGCAGCTATGGCCTGACCACGATTCGGAACCGCCATGTCGACGTGAACGGAACCCGCATCCGGTTCAAGTTCCGGGGCAAGAGCGGCCGAGACCACGAGGTCGCGTTGAGCGACCGGCGCCTTTCACGGATCGTCCGCAAATGCGAGGACCTGCCCGGCCAGGAGCTGTTCGCCTATATCGACGACGACGGGACGGTCCGGGACGTAACCTCCGACGACGTCAACGCCTATCTGCGGGAGATCGGGGGCGAGGCGTTCACGGCGAAGGATTTCAGGACCTGGGCCGGCACCGTCCTCGCCGCCCTTGCGCTCCAGGAATTCGAGAGCTTCGACAGCAAGGCCGCCGCCAAGCGCAACATCACCAAGGCGATCGAGCAGGTCGCCGCACGGCTGGGCAACACGCCCGCCATCTGCCGGAAATGCTACGTCCATCCGGAGGTGGTTCAGTGCTATCTGGACGGCAAGCTGGTCGCCCAGCTCCGCGAGCGCGTGGAGTCGGCGCTGCGGGAGGGGCTGGATGGTCTTTCGGCGGAGGAGGCGGCCGTTCTGGCCTTCCTGCGCCAGCGCCTCGACGGCGCCGGCTAGGCCGGCAGTTCCCTCGCCGCCCTGCGGGTAGCGGCGGCGAGCTTGTCGCCGGCGGTGAGCGCCGCCGCTTCGGCCAGGATCCGGGCGGGCGCGAGCCCGTCGGGGCAGACGAGATAGCGCGGTTCCCAGACCGGGGAGAATTTCTCCCTCGCGCGGCGGAGGGCGGCGAAGTCCTCGCCCCGTTCGCTCTCGTG
>JAJUFW010000157.1 GCA_029263555.1 Alphaproteobacteria bacterium | reverse complement strand
GGAGGCGGAACGGATGTCGCGTTGGAAACGGCGGATGCCGCCCTCCTGAGGGACCGCGTCACCGGCGTCGCCGAACTGGTTGCCCTGTCCTGCGCCACCCTTGCCAATATCCGCGAGAACGTGGCCGTCGCCCTTGGCCTCAAGGCCGTGTTCCTGATCGCGGCCCTCCTCGGCGTGACGTCGCTGTGGATGGCGATCCTGGCGGACACGGGCGCGACGGTCATCGTCACGCTGAACGCCCTCCGGCTGCTGCGCTTCAAGCCGGCATCCGCCCTCGCGATCCAAACCTGATCACGGGTGCCGCGGCGTCCGATTGGCCGCCTCGGATGTTGAAGCAGGTGACCGGCGCGCGGATGCCGTGCCGCCGGTGAGCACTTCGAAGTAGCTTAGGGCGTCCGACATGAAGGTCTTTCGGGGGACTCCCGTCGCGGATCGCCTCTCGGCACCGCACTGGGAGCGCAGCACCTATCGCGGCCCGTGCGCCGTCCGCGCCGAAGATCTGGCAACCGCGATGGATCTCGCCGCGATCCGGTTCGACCTGCGGACCGCCGGTCTGGCCGACACGGGCGCAACCCCGGTCAATCCGTGGGAAGTTTCCGAATACGTCCTGTGGACCGAACACCCGGACGATCCCGGCCTGCCCGCCGGCACGGCGCTGACCAGGGACGAGGAGGAGCGATGCCGGGCGAGCACGAGCCTGCGCGGCCTCGTCCGCTACCTGCTCCGCCGCGCGGGCGCGATCGTCCGGCCCGGCCGGAACCGAACGTGACTTCCGGACAAGCGGGGCGACGGTCCGGGCGGCAAGGCAATCCCGCAGAAGCGTCTTTCCCTAAGGCGGGCATCGCCGTTCGGCCGTCGGCCTGAAGTCAGCGAGGGCCTGCCGGAAATAGCCGCCCTCCATGATGTCCATCAGAAGATCGGGCCCTGTGGAGCTCCAGCCGAGACGAGCCCGGGTCCGATCGCTGGAGGTCGGCTGGTCGATGGTCGCAAAGCCGAAGAACCAGCCGAAATGATCGCGGGCTTCGTCTGTCGTCAACGACACGAAGGATACGCCGAGCCCGATCGCGATCGCTTCCGCAATCTTCCGGAACGGGACACCCTGCTCGGCCACCGCGTGGTAGGTCTCGGCGCTCGGTCCGCGTTCGAGGGCGAGGCGAAAGGCTCGGGCGGCATCGTGCACATGCACCGCCGGCCAGGCATTCTCACCCTCGCCGATACAGGCCGACAGGCCCTTCCGCCGTGCGATGTCGATCAGCATTGGGACAAATCCGTGGTCGCCCCGGCCGTGCACGGAGGGAGGCAGGCGCATGACGCTTGTCGGGATGCCGCGGCCGGAGAGAGCTTTTGCGGCTGCCTCCGAAGCCCGGGAATAGGCGTCCGACGGCGGCAATGCCCGATCGGTCTCGACCGCGACGCGACCCGCGGCATCGAGGGAAGCCAGACCCGCCGTAACGATCAGCGGCTTCCCTGTATTCTCGATAGCTGCGCCCAGCGTCTCGATGGCAGCACGATCTATCGCGCAGGCTTCCGCAAAATGCGAGAAGTCGTGCATGAATCCTGTGTGAATGATGGCATCCGCGGCCTGTGCACCCGGGCGGAGCGTTTCGGGCGCATCGAGGTCGCCCCGAAGCACCTCTGCCCCCATCTGCCTCAGCCTGTCGGCACTGCGGCCGGAACGGGCGAGACCCAGGACCTGATGCCCATGCGCGAGGAGTTCCCTGGTGACGGCCGCGCCGACAAATCCCGTCGCGCCGGTGACGAATACTTTCATGACCATCCTCCTTCTTGCCAGGAAGGAGATTATCGACGACGCTATCCACTTAAATACGTGACTTTATACTGGTATAATGACCAACAAGCTGAAGCCCCCGGTCGAAGCAAACAGTCTCGGGGAATTCCTGAAGGACCGCCGGCTGCGGCTCGACGCCGTCGCGCTCGGGTTCGGGGGGCGCCGGCGGACACCGGGCCTTCGGCGTGAGGAAGTGGCCCAACGGGCCAACATCAGCACGACATGGTACACCTGGCTCGAACAGGGGCGCGGCGGCGCGCCGTCGCCGCGTGTACTGGACAGCCTGGCCGAAGCGCTCATGCTGACCGAGGCGGAGCGGGAGCATCTGTTCCTGGTCGCCATCGGGCATCGGCCGAAACCCCGTCCTGCCATGCGCGAAGGGATCTCGGGACGGCTGCAGCGGCTGCTCGATGCGATGCCGACGATCCCGGCGACGGTCGCGACCGCGACATGGGACATCGTCGGCTGGAATCGCGCAGCACAGCTCGCCCTTGCCGATTACGCCGCCCTGCCCCCCGACGAGCGCAACATTCTGCGGCGGATCTTTCTCGATCCGGCCACGCGCGCCGCCCAGGGCGACTGGGAGTCCGTGGCGCGGTTTCTGGTCGCTACCTTTCGCGCCGAAACCGCGCGCGCCGGCGAGACCGAGCGGGCCGCCGAACTGGTCGCTGAGCTCTCTGGCAAAAGCGCGGAATTCGCGCGCATGTGGACGGAGAACGACGTGCAGACGACCGGGGAGGGCGCCAAGACGATCCGCCACGCCGTCGTGGGAGAAATCACGTTCGAATTCTCGTCCTTTGCGATCGACGGGCGACCCGACCTCAAGCTGATGATCTACAATCCGGCCGGTAGCGCCGATCTTCAGAAGATGCGCCGGCTGTGCGGTTCGGATGCGGCGTCGCAACCGCAACATGTCGAATTATAGCGAGCGATCGGCGGAGTAGCGGATGGGGTGGGATTCGAATTTTCGGTCACGGGTGCTACCCGCGTCACGGTTCTGCCCCCTCTTCCGAGCCGGAGAGGCAAACCTAGGCTAACCCGGGACCGCCGAATATCGCCGGTCGCGTCCGATAGGCACGACGCGAGGCGGGCGGGCCGCAGCCCGCCCGTACCGGACTTCATCTGCTTGCACCCGACGTCATCGCATCGGGTACCGCCGCCCCCGAAACGGGCCGGCTCACTCCACGGTCACGCTCTTGGCCAGGTTGCGGGGCTGGTCGACATCCGTTCCCTTCAGCACCGCGGCGTGATAGGCCAGGAGCTGGATCGGAATCGCATAGAGGATCGGGGCGACGAAGGGATCGACGGCCGGCAGCTCGACCGACCAGGTGGCCTTGTCGCCGAGACGCTCGAGGCCCGTAGCGTCCGAGACGAACATCACCTTCGCGCCCCGGGCCAGCGCCTCCTGCACCGATGAGGCGGTCTTGTCGAAGAGGCGGTCGTAAGGCGCCACCACGATCACCGGAACGCCGTCGTCGATGAGGGCGATCGGCCCGTGCTTCATCTCCCCGGCGGCATAGCCCTCGGCATGGATGTAGGAGATCTCCTTGAGCTTCAGGGCCCCTTCCAGCGCCAGCGGGTATCCGGTGCCGCGGCCGAGATAGAGGACGTCCCTTGCCTCGGCGATCTGGGCCGCGATGGCGCGGATCGCCTCGTCATGGTTCAGGACCTCCGCCGCGCGCTTCGGCACCTCGCGCAATGCCGCGGCAAGCTCCGCCTCGCGCTCCTGCGGGATGGTGCCGCGCGCACGGCCGGCGGCCAGCGCCAGACAGGCCAGCACCGTCAGCTGCGTCGTGAAGGCCTTGGTCGAGGCGACGCCGATCTCCGGCCCGGCAAGCGTCTGGAGCACCATGTCGCTCTCGCGGGCGATCGTGCTTTCCGGGACGTTCACGATGGAAAGGATGTGCTGGCCCTGCCGCCGCGCATAGCGCAGCGCCTCCAGCGTATCCAGCGTCTCTCCCGACTGAGAGACGAACAGCGCCGCTCCGCCCTCCGGCATCGGCGCCTCGCGGTACCGGAACTCGGACGCGATGTCGATTTCGACCGGGATCCGGGCGATCTGCTCGAACCAGTATTTGCCCACCATCGCGGCGTAGAAGGCGGTGCCGCAGGCGACCATGGTCAGGCGGGGTACGGCCGCCAGGTCGAAGGGCATATCCGGTGGGGTCACCGCCCCGGTCGAAGGATGGATGAAGGTGTTGAGCGTATCGCCTATGACCGCCGGCTGCTCGTGGATCTCCTTCTGCATGAAGTGCCGGTACTGGCCCTTGCCGATCAGGGCGCCGGAAACGGAGGTCTGGCGGATCGGCCGCTCGACGACCGCGCCGGAGGCGTCCCGCACGACCGCGCCCGAGCGCCGGACCTCGACCCAGTCGCCGTCCTCCAGATAGCAGATGCGGTTCGTGAGCGGCGCCAGCGCGAAGGCGTCGGAGGCGACGTACATCTCGTCGTCGCCATAGCCGACGGCAAGCGGCGTGCCGCGCCGCGCCCCGACCATCAGCTCGTGCTCGCCGGCGAAGATGAGCGCCAGCGAGAAGGCGCCCTCCAGCCGACGGAACGCGGCCTCGGCCGCCTCCAGGGTCCCCATGCCCTCTTCGAGATACTGGCTGACCAGATGCGCGATGATCTCGGTATCGGTCTGGGTCTCGAAGCGGCGCTGCTTCGCCTCCAGCTCGGCCTTGAGCTCCTGGTAGTTCTCGATGATGCCGTTGTGCACGACGGCGACCCTGTCGGTCGCGTGCGGATGCGCGTTGTTCTCGGTCGGCCCGCCATGGGTCGCCCAGCGGGTGTGACCGATACCGATCGTGCCTGGCAGGGGGTTCTCGGCAACCCGCCGGTCGAGATTGACGAGCTTGCCCTCGGCGCGTCGCCGCTCGATCCGGCCGTTCACCAGCGTGGCGATGCCGGCCGAGTCATAGCCGCGATATTCCAACCGCCTCAACCCCTCGATCAGCAACGGGGCAGCCTCCTGCCGGCCGATGATGCCGATGATCCCGCACATGAGCTTCTATTCCTTAGCTTTGGACTTGGACGCCTTTTCCGACGCCTTTCTCGCCCGGTAGTTCCGTGCCCATCCGGGTTTTTCAACCTGCTCGGCGCGCTCGATCGCGAGCGCATCGGCTGCCACCTCGCGGGTGATGACGGAGCCGGCGGCGACATTCGCCCGGTCGCCGATCCTGACCGGGGCGACCAGCGCGCTGTTCGACCCGATGAACGCCTCCTCGCCGATCACCGTCCGGTGCTTCAGGAAGCCGTCGTAGTTGCAGGTGATGGTGCCGGCGCCGATATTCGCCCGGGCGCCGATCTCGGCATCGCCCAGATAGGTCAGGTGGTTGGCCTTTGCGCCCTCGCCCAGATGCGCGTTCTTGATCTCGACGAAATTGCCGACATGGGCTTCGCGCCCGATCTCGGCCCCGGGCCGCAGCCTGGCGAACGGACCGACAATGGCGCCGCTGCGGATCACCGCCCCTTCGATATGGCAGAAGCCCTTGATCTCGACCCCGTCCTCGACCGTCACCCCCGGTCCGAAATAGGTCGAGGGACCGACCGTAACGTCACGACCGAGCCTGGTGTCCGACGACAGCCATACGGTCGAGGGATCGATCAGCGTAACGCCGCCGTCCATGGCGCGCCGGCGCAGCCTTCGCTGCAGCACGGCTTCGGCCTCGGCCAGTTCGGCCCGCGAATTGACGCCCAGGACCTCCTCGGCATGGCCCTCGACAACCGCGCAGGCGTAGCCCAGCTCGCGGGCGATGGCGACCGTGTCGGTCAGATAGAATTCGCCCTTCGAGTTGTCGTTGCTCAGCCGATCGACCAGGCCGAACAGCCGGCGTCCGTCGAGCGCCATCAGTCCGCCATTGCACAGGCTGATCGACCGTTCAGTCTCATCGGCCTCGGAGAATTCGACGATCCGCTCCAGCCCTCCGGCACCGTTCAGAACAAGCCGGCCGTACTGGCCCGGATCGTCGGGGCGCATGCCGAGCACGACCAGCGCCGGATCCGCATGCCCTCGGCGCGCCGCCACCATGGCATCCAAGGTTTCAGTGGTGACGAGCGGCGTATCGCCATAGACCACCAGGACGTCGCCGTCGAATCCCTCAAGGAAGGGGCGGGCCGCACGGACCGCATCCCCCGTTCCGAGCTGTCTTTCCTGGATCACCGTCCGATGCGGCGCGACCGCGGCCGCCACCGCCTCCATCCCCGGCCCGACGACGACGATCACCAGGTCAGGCTTCAGCGGTGCCACCGCCTCCAGCACATGGCGGACCATCGGCCGCCCCGCTAGCGGATGAAGCACCTTCGGAAGATCCGACTTCATGCGCGTGCCCTTGCCGGCAGCAAGGATGATACAGGCGAGCTTGGAGCTGGTCATGGGAACGGCGTTCACCGGCGTTTGGGAATGGATTCAGCCCTAGATGACACATTCGCTCCCCGCCGCCCAAGTCAACTTTTGTTTCGCGATGTTACTGACCGGCCGGGACCGGATTCCGGGACGCGTCCACGAGATGGAGGAGAAAACGCCCGATCCAGACATCCCCTTCCGCGCGGACGGGCACGACGGGTCCGCCCTCGATGGGAGCTGCCAGCCAGAGATCGGCGACCCGTTCGCGCGGCGCCTCCGCGGAATCCTGCTCCTCTGCTTCCCATTCCCATGCGCCGGCGACAGGCACCTGTCTCATCCGGCACCGGCGGGCCGGCCCCTCATAGGGAGAATTGGGGCCCGCCTTCAGGGTCGCGCGCGGCCCTTCGGCAAAGATCAGATCGAACCGACGCCTGCCGTCGAAAGCCTTGAGCGTGCCGGAGCACTCGCCGCCGGCGCCGAGCTCGACGATCATGGCGACGAGGGCGCTCAACGGATCGATGGCGCCCTCCAGCTCGGAAGGGGCGATCCGCACCGGATCGCGGGGCGGATCGAAGCCGACGCCGATCGTCCCGTCCGGACGGAACGCCATGTCGGTCGTCCGGACCTTCCCCCGATGGATCCGCTGCACCCGATGGTGGCGGGGAAGAATGCCCTGCCCCGCCACGGAGCCGTCCGAGACGGTCGTCGCCCACCAGTCGCTGAAGATCGCGGGTAGGCCGTCCAGCCGGGCGTCCAGCCGAACGGCATAGGTATCCGCCGAGAGGTCGATCACCATGCTTGCCCGCAGGAGCCGCAGGCCGCCCGCGTGAAGCTGGTAATCCAGCGACCAGCTCCCGGCCTC
>JAJUFW010000072.1 GCA_029263555.1 Alphaproteobacteria bacterium | reverse complement strand
GTGAGGTCCGGCAGCTCGATCCGGTTGGAGGCTAGCCACAGATCCCACCGGAACAGCGCCTTGACGCTGTCGATCAGACGGGCCGAGCGCAGCTGCTCGACCGGGTCTGGGGAGATGCGTCGCAGCTTCTCCAGATAGTCGGGGCTGCAGACCGGCAGCACCAGGTCGTTCATGACGACATTGACGGTCAGTCCGGGCCAGCCGCCGAGCCCGTAGCGCAGGTCGAAGTCCACGGCCTCGGCGTCGAAGGCGGTGAAATCGGGCGTCGCGTCGATCCTGATGTTCCATTCGGGATTCTCGGCCGCGAAGCTGGCGATCCGCGGGCCCAGCCAGCGCACGCCGAAGCTGGGGCTGGTCCGGATGGTCAGCTTGCGCCGGTCCCGATGCCGCGCGATGGCGCTCCGCGCATTCCGGATCGCGACGAAGGCCTGTGTCGTCGCCTGGAACAGCCGGTCGCCGTCCAGGGTCAGGACCAGCCGCTTCTTCTCGCGCCGGAACAGCTTCACCCCGAACTGGGTCTCCAGCAGACGGACCTGCTGGCTGACAGCGGACGGGGAGACGCGAAGCTCCTCGGCCGCCTTCGTCACCGTCCCGAGCCGAGCGACCGCTTCGAAATATTCCGTCGCCTTGATGTTGATATCACGCATCGCGAACACCCTACGAACTCGCCCCGGCCCGCGCCAGATGCATGATCCGCCGGAACCGCCAGTGCCTACGGCCGAAGGCGCCGGGCCGACCCCGGCGCGCCGTTCGGCAATACCGGCGAGTTTGCGGATGTCCTATGCTCCGCGGCTGGGCGGCGTGACGGGGAGAGGGCTCATGCGGCCGAAGGATCCGGTGCGGCGTCAGGTCGAGGCGTTCAATAGGGGGAACGCCGGCGAGATCGCCGCCATCCTGGAACGGCCCGATCCGCTGGGGATGTGCGGCTGCGGCTTCTTCCATGTTCGGGGCGGCAGGATCGTCTTCCAACGCGGCTATTGGGACAAGCTGTCGTTCCTGAAGCTCCACGGCCTGCCGGTCGAGTGAGGGGAGACCGAGGGCGAAGGAAAGGCGGTGCCGGGCGCGCTCGGATCGGGGCATCGCCGGCCGGCGGCGATGCCCCGATCCCGGGGGTAAGGCTGCCTCAGCCGGCCATTACTGCGGCTGCGCCACGATCCTGATATAGGGCTTCGGCGCCTTCCATCCTTCGGGATACTTCTCGCGTGCCTGCTCGTCGGAGACGGAGCCGGCGATGATGACGTCTTCGCCCTGCCGCCAGTTGGCGGGGGTCGCGACCTGATGCTTGGCGGTCAGCTGGCAGGAATCGAGAAGCCGCAGCACCTCGTTGAAATTCCGGCCGGTGCTCATGGGATAGGTCAGGGTCGCCTTGATCTTCTTGTCCGGTCCGATCACGAAGACCGCACGGACGGTCGCGTTGTCCGCAGGCGTCCGCCCCTCCGAGGTGTCGCCCGCGTCCTCGGGCAGCATGTCGTAAAGCTTCGCCACCTTCAGGTCCGGGTCGCCGATCATCGGATAGGTGACGGAATGGCCCTGGGTCTCCTCGATGTCCTTCGACCATCGCTCGTGGTCCTGGACCGGATCGACGCTGAGCGCGATGATCTTGCAGTTGCGCTTCTCGAATTCCGGCGCCAGCCCGGCCATGTAGCCCAGCTCGGTCGTGCAGACGGGGGTGAAGTCCTTCGGATGGGAGAAGAGAATGGCCCAGCCGTCCCCGATCCAGTCATGGAAGCGGATGGTGCCGTGCGTGCTTTCCGCCGTGAAATCCGGCGCTTCGGCATTGATCCTCAAAGACATGGTCGATCCCTCCTCTGTTCGGTGGATCCAGTCGTGAGGGGCCGGGAGGCGTCGCTCCCGGCGCACCCGCGGACCTGACTCGGCCGCATCATGCGGCCGCAGGTCGGCGGAGACCTCCGTCCGCCGATCGGCGGTGAGAGGCCGCAGCCGCAATGGTATCGCAGGAAAGGCCGCCCGGCGTAGAGGAACATTGCCGGAAGCATGAGCCATCCCATTTCCGCCCGGATGCTGCCGGCTGCGTGCGGGTCCCTTCGTCGTGACAGGCCGGGAGCGCCGGTTCCAGGAACTCAGGCGAAGCGTTTGGCGCCCGCGACGCACAGGACGACGATCGCGGTCGCCGCGATCATGATCCCGGCCACCGGCTCCCGGAGCAGAAGCCCGGCGAGCAGCAGGCCGAAGAAGGGCTGGAGAAGCTGCAGCTGGCTGACCCCGGCGATGCCGCCCAGCGCCAGGCCGCGATACCAGAAGACGAACCCGACCAGCATCGAGAAGACCGAGACATAGGCAAGGCCGAGCCAGGCCGGCGCGCCGACTCCGGCGAAGCTTTCCGGCATCGTCGCCAGCATGATCACCGCCATCACCGGCAGCGCCAGCACGAGCGACCAGGAGATCACCTGCCAGCCGCCCAGCCTACGCGCCAGCGTCGCCCCTTCGGCATAGCCGAGACCGCACAGCAGGATCGCCGCGAGCATGAGGAGGTCGCCCTTCAGCGAGCCGTCGTCGTCGCTTTGCGAAAGGGCGAAGCCGGCCACGGTGACGGCGCCGACCAGGGAGAAGAGCCAGAAGGCGGGCCTGGGCCGCTCTCCGCCGCGCAGGACGCCGAACACCGCCGTGGCGAGCGGAAGCAGGCCGACAAACACGATCGAGTGCGCGGCGGTGACGTGCAGGAGCGCAAGCGCCGTCAGCAGCGGGAAGCCGACGACGACGCCGACCGCCACGATCGCAAGCGGGACGATGTCGCCGCGCGCCGGCCGCACCTGCCGCAGGCCCAGGAGGAACGCCGCGCCCAGCAGCGCCGCGATCGCCGCACGCGCCGAAGTCAGGAACAGGGGCGAGAAATCGGCGACCGCGATCCGCGTCGCCGGCAGCGATCCGCTGAAGATGATGACGCCGAGAAGCCCGCTTCCCCAGCCCGCCGTTGTCCGTTCCATGTCGCCTCCTTTTCCGCGTCGGAGGCTAGCGGATCCCGGCTGGCCGCGACAGGAACAGTCCGATACACTTTGACGAAACTGTATTGCTACTCAACGCCATACACTTTCGGAGGCGGATCCGATGGACGCAGGCAGGCCCACGCGTACGGAAGCGGTGATGGAAGCGGTGCGCGCGAAGCTCGCGAGCCGGGCCCTGGTCGCCGGCGACCGGCTGCCGTCCGTGCGCCGCTTCGCCGAGAAGATGCGCGTTTCGCCGTCGACCGTGGTCGAGGCCTATGACCGGCTCGCGGCCGAGGGGCTGATCCGTGCCCGACGCGGCTCGGGCTTCTATGTGACGGGATCGCACATACCGCCGATGGCGCTCGGCGAAATGGCGCCGAAGCGCGACCGGGCGGTCGATCCTTTCTGGGTGTCTCGCCAGTCGCTCGACGCCGCGCCGTCCGTGCCGAAGCCCGGCTGCGGCTGGCTCCCGGCCGACTGGATGCCGAACGCGGCCCTGCGCCGCGCCTTCCGTGCCGTCGCGAGGGCCGAGGATCCCGTGCTGTCGGATTATGGTGGCACGCGCGGGTCCCTTGCCGTGCGTCGCCTGCTGCTGGGCCGTTTCGCCGAGGAAGGGCTGGAGGCCGGCCCCGATCACCTGATGCTGACCGGGTCGGGGACGCAGGCGATCGACCTGATCTGCCGCTTCCTGCTGCGCCCCGGCGATGCCGTGCTGCTCGACGATCCGTGCTACTTCAATTTCCAGGCGCTGCTGCGCGCCCATCAGGTGCGGATCGTCGGGGTCCCCTATACCCCGACCGGCCCGGATACGGCCGCCTTCGAAACCGTGGTCGCGGCCGAGCGGCCGCGCCTCTACATCACCAATTCCGCGCTCCACAATCCGACCGGCGCCACCCTGTCGCCGCAGACCGCCTACCGGGTGCTCAGCATCGCGTCGGCCCATGACGTCACCATCGTCGAAGACGACATCTTCGCCGACTTCGAGCCCGCGCCCTCGCCGCGGCTCGCCGTCCTCGACGGCTTCAGCCGCGTCATCCGCATCGGCAGCTTCTCCAAGACGCTCTCCGCCTCGTTGCGCTGCGGCTACATCGCGGCGCGGCCCGACTGGATCGAGGGTCTCGTCGACCTGCAGGTCGCGACCAGCTTCGGCGGGCCGAGCCCGGTCGCGACGGAGATGATCGCCCATGTGCTCGCTGGCGGCAGCTACCGCAAGCATATGGACGAGCTTCGCCAGCGTCTCGCCCGGGCCCGGCAGCAGGTCGCGGGACAGCTGGCGCGGCTTGGCATCGTGCCCTGGATCACGCCGCGCGGCGGCTTCTATCTCTGGTGCCGTCTGCCGGACGGGCAGGATGCGGCGGCGATCGCCCGCCGCTGCATGGAGGAGAACATCGTGCTGGCGCCCGGGAATGTCTTCAGCGTCTCCGGTGCCGCGACCGGTTTCATGCGCTTCAACGTGGCCCAGTCGGGCGATGCGAAGGTCATGGACGCCCTGCGGCGGGCCATGGCGGCGGGCGGCCGGGGATAGGCGGTCGACCGCCAGGAACGCGACCCGCGCCGCCCGCGTTGACCGGGCAAGTCGTGGATGTGGCATCGAGGGCGCCCGCTACGTAGACGCTTGTTCCATGACGACCACGGGGGACGACGGAAAGACCATGAGGATCCGCCGCAAAGGACGGCTGCCGGGCGCGGTCGCGATGAGCCTCGCGGCCTTCGCTGCGCCGCTTCACGCCCAGCAGGACCTGTCGGAGCAGGACGTGGCGGCATTCTTCGAGGAGGCCGAGCGCGACCTGACGCAGGCCGTCCGGGAAGGCAATTACGACCGCCTGGTCGACTGGACGCAGGAGACGATCGCGGACGGTGCGACCTTCTCGTTCAGCCAGGAACTCTATATCGGCGACGAGCGGAAGAGCTTCACCGTCGCTTCGCTCGACAAGCAGGATGTGCTGCGGCTGAGCCGCATGGCGGTCGGCGTGATGTCGGGCATGCAGGGCCTGACGGTTCGGGACTATACGCTCGACGTCGAGGTCGTCGAGGTTCGGCCGATCGGCCCCGGCGCCGCGATGGCGACGACCCGCATCACCGAGCGCGGCACGCTTGCGATGGACCCTGCATCCGGCCAGGCCGGCGCTGGTCCGGGCGACGATTCCGGCTCCGGCCCGCAGAGCCTGCAGGTCGAGGCGACGGCCGGCTGCAGCCACGTCGTTCAGCGGGGCGGGAGCGGCGGCGGTCTCATGATCGGCATGACGGTCTGCGAGAGCCGTGCCCGGATATGATCCCGGCTCGGGCCGCGTTCGGCCCTGCCCCTGACGCCTAACGGCGGCGGGCCCGAAAATCCTGGGCCAGGCGCCAGCCGTCCCCGGTTTCGCGCCGGTTCCGCCAGGTGAAGCCGGTGTCCGTCACCTCCGAAAAGCTCCACTGCATCCGCCTTCCGTCCTCGATCCGCGTTTCAAGCACGACCTCGTCGCCGATCCGGCGGGCCAGGAAGACATGGACGGCGCGTTGGCCGGGCCCGATCCAGATCGACCGCCAGGCGTCAAGGGCGGGATCGAAGAACCGCAGGCTGGTGCCGTATTCGTAAGGGTCGGGATGGCCCTGGCGTTCGGTTCGGGGCGGCACGATCCAGACGTCCTGGACCGCCCGCCCTTCCAGGACCCAGGCGAAATGCCACTCCCCGTTCTCCCGGCGCCGGACGGTGCCGTCCTCGGAATACCAGGTCACGATGAGATCCCAGCTGCCGATGAAGGGGGCGAAGATCCGTCGTTCGGCGGGCAGGTCCGGATGGGTCCCGGCGCTGACCAGGGCTGCGGCAAAGAGATCCGATTCGGCCGGCATGAGCGTCTCCTGTCCCGGGTGACCGCCGGACTTCGATGTCCCCGCCTCGGGACACCGGCCGGCATCCGCTCCTTGGCTACACTGCCGCGAGGGCCGCCCGCTTGGGGGATGTTGCTATAATGCCCCGGTCGGACCGCAGACGGGAGCAGGTCGGCAGGTGAGCGGCAAGCAAATGCCCGAGGAACGGACCCTTGCCGCCGGAGACGGCTGGCGGGCGGCCGACATCGTCTGTCATGCCGGGCCCGGGGACACGCCTTTCGAGGAAAGCCACGCCCGGCTATCGGTCGCCGCCGTTCTCGCCGGCAGCTTCACCTATCGCTCCGACTATGGCCGCGTGCTGATGTCGCCGGGATCGATCCTTCTCGGGAACCGTGGCGCCTGCTTCTGCTGCGCCCATGACCACGCGCAGGGTGACCGCTGCGTCGCCTTTCAGTTCGAACCGGCCCTGGTGGAAGAGGTTGCCTGCGACCTGCGCGGCGTGTCCGACACGGGCTTCCGGTCTCATCGCCTGCCGCCGTCGGACGTTCTGGTTCCGCTCGTCGCCCGCGCCCGATGGCTCTCGGAGGAACCCGACCGCCATGTCGCGGAAGACCTCGCGCTCGACTTCCTCGCGACGGCGCTCAGGATGACGCAGGAAGGCGGGGCGGCACCGGTGACCCTGCGGGACGAGGCGCGCGTAACCGCGGCGCTCGCCCTCCTGGATCGCCGTTTCCGGGAGCCGCTGACCCTGGCCGATCTCGCGGGGGCAGCCGGCGTCACGCGCTACCACTTCCTCCGGGTCTTCCGTCGCGTCGTCGGCGTGACGCCCTACGGCTATCTCCTGTCCCGCAGGCTGGCCGCCGCAGTCCGCGCCCTTCGCCGGGAGGAGGGTACGGTCCTCGACGTCGCTCTCGGGGCCGGCTTTTCGGACCTCTCCGACTTCACCAGGCGATTCCGGCACCGGTTCGGGGTGACTCCGGCCGCCTATCGGCGCCTCGCGAAGAAGGGACGACGCCCGGCCGCCGCCGGGGATCACCGCTGACGGAGCGGCCGGGACCGCGGGAGCCCTCCTCCGCGCTATTCGGTCCGGCTCACGCCGTAGACCGCGTCCCGGATCTCGCCGGGAAAGGCCCCCGACATGCCTTCGAAGGCCGTGTTCGTCAGGGCGACGACGGTCAGCCCGTGCGCGGGGTCGACGAACCAGCTGTGGCCATAGGCGCCGCCCCACTGGATCGTTCCTGCCGACTGGGGCGTCTCGGTCGGCTTCGGATCGTCGAGAACCGCCCAGCCGTAGCCGAAGCCCCAGCCCGGGCCCTGGGTTTCCGCCTGCGGCCCAACATGGTCCCTGGACATGGTTGCGATCGTCTCCGGCTTCAGGATCGGCGCGCCACCGGCCCGGATCGTTTCCAGGAAGGCCAGCACGTCCCCGGCGGTCCCGGCCATGCCCGCGCCGCCCGACGGGAAGGAGGCCGGATCGAGGATCCGTCCGGGCGCGAAATGCGCGGCGCCGTCGCCCAGCGGTACGATGGCGCGGTCGCCCATGCGGACCGGTTCCGGCGACCCGTCGGCATAGGGCACGACGAGGCGTTCGAGGTCGCTGACGGCGAAGCCGCTGTCCTCCATGCCAAGCGGCCCGGTGACCAGCCGCCCGACCAACTCGGGCAGCGTCTCGCCGGTCGCGCTCTCCATCGCCCCGCCCAGGACGTCGGTAGCGACGGAATAGCGCCATGATTCCCCCGGCGGGTAGGCGAGCGGCACGGACGCGATCCGCTCAAGATTTTCCTCCAGGCTCATGCCCGGCTCGCCCAGGCCGTCGGAGACGCCGGCCCGGCGATAGGGACCGTCCTCCCCGTCGAGAAAGCCGTAGCTCAGCCCGGCCGTGTGAGTCAGCAGCTGCCGCAAAGTGATCTCGGGCGCTTGGCCGTTCGGCAGCCGGGGACGGAAGTCGGGCAGCCAGCGCGTGACCGGGTCGTCCAGCGCGATGCGCCCTTCCTCAACGAGGCGCATGGCCGCGGCGGATACGATGGGCTTCGTGATCGACGCAAGCCGGAAGATCGCATCTTCGGCCATGGGCTTCCCGGCTTCGCGGTCGGCCAGCCCGGCGGCGCGGCGATAGACGACCTCGCCGTCGCGGGCGACCAGGACCACCGTTCCGACGATGCGCTTTTCGGCGATCGCGCGGTCGATCGCCGCGTCGAGACGCGCAGCCATGTCCTGTCTGGCTGGAGCCTGGGCCGAGGCGGCCGCTGCCGACATGGCCATGCCCAGGGCAAACAGGCCCGAAAGGGGGAGACGCATGGGGGTAGATCCTCTATATATCACAATGATCGTTCCCGAATATATCGGGGGTCAGGCACAATTCAAGAGTGATCGTTGTGATAAATAGCCCGACACCTTCCCGCCCCCGTGGACGTCCCCGCGCCTTCGACCGGGATGTGGCGCTGTCGCGCGCGATGGAGACCTTCTGGCGGCTGGGCTACGAGGGCGCGTCGATCGCGGATCTGACGGCGGCGATGGGCATCACGCCGCAAAGCCTTTACGCGGCCTTCGGGTCCAAGGCCGATCTCTACCACGAGGCGCTGGAGCGCTATCGAGAAACGGTCGGTGCCTTCACGGCCCGCGCCTTGGCCGAGGAGCCGGACGTCGTCGAGGCTTTCGCCCGGGTGCTTCGGGACTCGGCGCGCGAGTTCTGCCGGGCCGACCGCCCGCAGGGCTGCATGATCTCGACCGCGAGCCTCGCCTGCGCGAGCGAGAACGAGCCGATCGTCCGGCATGCCGCGGGCCTGCGGTCCGCGACCCTCGCAGCCTTCCGGTCGCGGATCGAACGGGGCATCGCCGATGGCGACCTGCGTGCCGGCACGGATGCGGCCCGGCTTGCCCGTTATCTCGGCGCCATCATCCAGGGAATGTCCGTGCAGGCGCGCGACGGAGCGAGTGCGGAAGATCTTGCCGGCATCGCGGAGCTGGCGATCGCGGAACTGGCCCGCCATCGCCCGGATGCATCCGGGGCGTGAGAGACAAGGGGCGCGGGGCCCCGCCCGACCGTCGGCGGGGCCCGGCGCGTTTCCGCGGGGGCGTCAGCTCTCGAACAGGTTGCGATGCCGGCTCGGCTGACAGCGGAGATACTGGTTGGGCGCCTTGACGCTGGCGCCCAGCTGCGCCGCTGCGTGCCATGGCCAGCGCGGGTCGTAGAGGATCGCGCGGGCGATCGCGACAAGATCGGCGTCTCCGGTTCCGATGATCGCCTCGGCCTGCTCATACTCTGTGATGAGCCCGACGGCGACGACCGGCATCTTCGTCGCCTGCTTGACCGCGCGGGCCAGCGGCACCTGATAGTTCGGCCCCACGGGAATCTTCTGCGCCGGGGTGAGGCCGCCGCTCGAGACGTGGATCGCGCTGCATCCGCGCGCCTCCAGCGCCCGGGCGAATTCGATCGTCTGTTCGATGTCCCAGCCGCCTTCGGCCCAGTCGGTTCCCGAGACCCGCACGCTGACCGGCCGCCCGGCCGGGAAGGCCGCGCGGACGGCGTCGAAGACCTCCAGCGGGAAGCGCATCCTGTTCTCAAGGCTGCCGCCATATTCGTCGTCGCGCCGGTTCGACAGCGGGGACAGGAACTGGTGAAGCAGGTAGCCATGGGCCGCATGCAGCTGGATCGCCTCGATGCCGAGCCGCGCGGAACGCTTCGCGGCGGCGGCGAAGGCATCCCGCACCGCGGCCAGCCCCTGCCGGTCCAGGGCGACCGGCGGGTTCTCGCC
>JAJUFW010000028.1 GCA_029263555.1 Alphaproteobacteria bacterium | reverse complement strand
TTCATCGCCGGAACATCCTCTCCGTTGCCGTAGGCCCGCCTGCCGCCCGTGCCGGCCCGGCCCTCAAGGCTGGCCGCCTTCCGGCTGGTGGAATCGAAGGTCGAGCGCCGCCAGCGCGAGCAGGGGCGTCGGGACCGCGACGCCCGCAAGCCTCAGTTTCCGGGTCGCGTCCCGGCAGGCGCTGACGTCGCCGGCGGAGGCGATCTCCTCGGCCTCGGCCAGGCTGATGACGGAGGTCTTGGGCGTGCTGGTCGAATCCGTGGGTGCCGGCGCGCTGAGGCTCGATTTCAGTTCCGCGTTCTGAACCGTCGTCTCGTCGTCGACCTGGCCGCCCGCATCGGGCGCCGAATGGGCGGGGCCCGCCTGACCCGAGGCGTCCTGAGCCGATTGCTGGCTGTTGCCGGCCGACGCCGAGGCGTCCGGTGGGGGCGATTTCACCGGCTCCCCGGCTGGCGCTTGCGGCGGGGGCGCCCTCATGAACGCGAGAAGCTCCTGACAGAGGTTCGCGGGCGTCCCGTTTGAGAGCTGCGGGGCCGCCGACGGCGCAGTCGCCTGGGCAAGCAAGAAGGAAGGGGAGAGCGCAAGGGCGACAGCTCCTGCCAAGGCAACGGTTCTCATGGCCTGGTGCTCCTTCGAAACGGACCTTCCCGACCGGCTGCCTGCCACGACCAAGTGTGTCCAAAGAGACCATGGATAGACAAGGGTCTTCGATGGGAACCGGCCGGGATCAGGAAGGTTCCGTTGCGCCGCCGCCCCGATACGGTCAGCCCTCACCAGTGGTGGTGATGATGATGGCGCCGCGGCGGCGGAGGCGGCGCCGGCGGATGCGGGCGGAACAGCGAAAGGATCGCGCGTTCGACCGGGGATGGCCCTCGCGGCGGCGCCACATGGACCGGCGGC
Source organism: Alphaproteobacteria bacterium (assembly GCA_029263555.1). Lineage (GTDB taxonomy): Bacteria > Pseudomonadota > Alphaproteobacteria > DSM-16000 > Inquilinaceae > JAJUFW01. The sequence continues at coordinate 12,199 of JAJUFW010000028.1, read as the reverse complement.
GGAAGGATACGGGGCGGGCCATGCCGGTGGACGACGGCCGGCGGATGGGGAGCCTTGCCTGGCGGAGGCACAAATCCGTGTCCCGGACGGTGCGGCCGTTCGTGGTACGATCGCGGATGCGGGTCGGCCAGCGCCGTGCCGCTCACGGAGATGACCGTGGCGGCGATCAGGCCGATGATCACGAGCGGGTTTCTCATTCCGGGTCCTCCTCCTCGATTGTTCGATGAGGCAGCCTATCCGGCGCGCATGTCCCGGATTCGTCCGGGTGTTGCCGGTCGGTTTCCGGCGCCCCGATTTTTGTAAGGGAATGTTGCTGCCGGGCGCGGACGCGGCATCGGTCGTTGAACATCCTGCCGGGGGGCGCGCTTCTATTCGGTCCGATCATGGAACCCGTCGTGCAATGACTAGGGAGCAGCCGTACCGATGCTGACCGGACTTTCCCATCTCCTGCCGAAAGTCGAAGCCGAGGGGCTGGACGAGGCTGAGGTCTACCGGCGGGAGGGCCTGTACCGGCCCCAGGAGGCGCCGCGCATCCGGGCGGGCGTGATCCAGTGCCCCATCTGCGGGACGAACGCCCTGCGCTTCCTTCCGTTCGGCCTCCGGGGGCGGCGGAACGCCTGCTGTCCCGGCTGCGGCTCGGTCGAACGGCACCGCTTCCTCTGGCTCTATCTCCGCCGGCGCACCGACCTATTCCGCGGCCGCTACCGGGTGCTGCACACGGCACCCGAGCCGTGCCTGGAGGATCGTCTTCGGCACCTCCCGAACCTGAGATATCTGACGGTCGACCGCTTCAGCCCCTTCGCGGACCGACGCGAGGACCTGACAGACCTGCCGTTCCCGCACGGCAGCTTCGATGTCGTGCTGACGAGCCATGTCCTGGAGCATATCCCGGACGACCGGGCGGCGCTCGCCCAGCTTGCCCGCATCCTGCGGCCGGGCGGATGGGCGATCGTCATGGTGCCTTTCGATCCCCGTCTGCCGGTCTCGCCCGAGGGCGCCGGCATCCGGTCCCCTGCGGAGCGGATGGCGCGGTTCGGGCATCCCTATCATTACCGCATCTACGGCTTGGACCTGGTCGACCGGCTCGCCGGCGCGGGGTTCGAGGTCCGGCATGTCGCCTCCCGGGCGTTCCTGAGCGCACACCAGCGGCGGCGTTTCCGCATCAACGACAACCACCTGTTCCATTGCGTGCGCCGATGATCGCCCGGTGCCGGTCAGGGATCTTCGGCCAGTGATCCCTGTCACTGACCGTCGCCGTTGGTGCGGCTTATTCTCCGCCCTCACCGTCAGGGATGGGTCCGGAGTGCGCTTCGGCCGGAACCGGCCGCCGGACCGGAGGACAGGTCATGATCCGTATCGGCTCGATACCGGCTGCGTGGGTCGCGGCCGTCGTGGTGTCGGGTATTGCCCTTGCCGGCGTCAGCGCCGTGAGCGAGGGGCCTCGGCCACAGGAAATAAGGCATCGCATTGAAACGCTGAAGGAACGGCAGATGCATCCGCCCGCCAGGCCGGGGACATTCCCCGGCGTGCCCGAATACAGCCTGCGCTACAGCGACGACTGGGAATAGGGCGGAAGCCGGACCGGCCGCTCAGCGCCCTTCGCGGCGCCAGGCGGCGAGCAGGCTGCCGAGAGCGATGGCCAGAACCAGCGCAGCCGGCAGCATTGGCGCTTCGCGAACCCCGGTGACGACGTAATCGCCATTGGCGCGAAGCCCCAGCCAGTCGCGGCCGGTCGCGACGCGGTCGGGCCGGACCCGACGGATTTCGGGAACCGCGCCATCGGCAAGCCAGTGGAAACCGCCCCCGGTCGCTTCGGCGACGCCGGCGAGCCGTTCCTCCGTCGTGCGCATGTCCGTCAGCTCCGGCGGGTTCAGGGTGCCGACGACCGCCAGCGTGGACCGGTCGCCATCCGTGATCCGGAAGATGCCGGGCTGGTCGACGACATGGGTGGCCGCGGCGCGGCCCGGGCCGGTCGGCGTCAGCTCGACGCTGATGGTTTCCCCGCCGGGCGTCGTGATCTCGACCGCGCCCGCGGCTTCCCCTTCCAGCCGCCGGCGTTCCACCTGGATGCGGCTGCCGGCGACCGTCGCCTTCAGGTCGTTCTCCTCCAGCTCCGGCTCCTTCATGAGCCAGTGGCCGAGCCGGCGGAGCAGCTCCGCATGCGGTCCGCCGCCGTCGTAGCCGCGGCTCCACAGCCAGATCTGGTCGGAGGATAGCTGGGCCACCCGGCCCTCTCCGACCCGGTCGAGAACCAGAAGCGGCCGTCCGTCGACGCCGTTCATGACGATCGATCCGCTTCTCGGCAGGACATCGATCTGGCGGAACCAGCGGCCCCATTCGGCCCCGCCGCCAAGATCCGCCGTGACCGGATGCCGGCGGCCAAGCTCCGTCACGACCGGGCGGAATCCCTGCTCCAGGATCTCGCCCGTCGGCTCGGCCGGCAGAACGTCGCCCAGAGGGGTGCGGTACAGGCTGAAGCTCTGGGCGAATTGCGGGCCGCTCGCCTCCAGGAAGGCCCCGCCTTCCTGGACGTAGTTCGCGATGTTGGCGAGATAGAGATTGGGCAACACCCCGCGGCGCCGGTAACGGTCGAAGATGATCAGATCGAACTCGCTGAGCCGCAGTTCGAACAGCTCCCGGATCGGAAAGGAGATCAGGGACAGCTCGTTGATCGGGGTGCCGTCCTGCTTTTCCGGCGGGCGCAGGATCGTGAAGTGCACGAGATCGACCGAGGGATCGGACTTGAGAATGTTGCGCCAGATCCGCTCTCCGGGGTGGGGTTCGCCGGAGACCAGAAGCACCCGGAGGCGGTCGCGCACGCCGTTGATCGCGACCGCGGCCCGATTGTTGGCGAGACTCAACTCCTCTTCGGCCGGTTCGACCTCGAACTCGATGACCGTCTGGCCCCCGTGCTCCACGACGAACTCGACCTCGCGCTCCACCCCCGTCGGCAGCGCCAGGACGCGGACGGGATTGCCGTCCTGATAGGCGGTCACGGAAACGGGCCCGCCGGTGCCGCCGTCCGGCAGGTCGTCCACCCGCAGCCGAATCGTGATCGGCCGGTCCACCAGCCCGAAGCTCGGGGCGCGGGTGACGACCAGCCGCCGGTCGGCCTCGTCCCGCTCGCCGGTCAGCAGCGTGTGGACCGGTCCCATTCCGGCGAGCGATGCCGGGTCGCGGGGTACGTCATGGATCTGGCCGTCCGTCAGCAGGATCGTGCCGGCCATCCGGCGGCGGGGCACGTCGGTGATCGCGGCCTCCAGGGCTTCGAACAGCTTGGTCTGCTCCAGGTCGGCGACCCCGTTCTCGGGCCGGACGACGCGGACCTCGAGGTCGTCGAACTGGGCGAGGCGCTCTTCCAGCTCGGCAAGCGCGGCCTCCGTGCGGCTGCGGCGCTCGCCGATCTGCTGGCTGGGTGAGGAGTCGACCACGATCACCGCGACGTCGTCGATCGGCTCGCGCTCCTCCTGCACCAGGGCGGGGTTGAGCAATGCGATCGCAAGCGCCGCCGCTGCCAGGCTCCGCCAGACGAGGCCGGGCGCGCGCCGCCAGAGCCCGAGCGCCAGCACCAGAACGGCAACGCCGAACAGGGGCGCCAGGACCGCCCAGGGCAGCAGGGGCGAGAAATCGACGGCCAGATTGTCCAGCATCGGCTACTGCCCCAGCCTTTCCAGGATCGCGGGTACGTGGACCTGATCCGCCTTGTAGTTGCCGGTCAACGCGTACATCACCAGGTTGACGCCGAACCGGTAGGCCATTTCCCGCTGCCGCTCCCCGCCGGGAACGACCGGATAGCGGGGCATCCCGTTGGCGCCCACGGCCCAGGCGCCCGCCCAGTCGTTGGCGCCGATGATGACGGAGGAGACGCCGTCATTGATCGTTTCCTCGCCGTTCTCGACCCACAACTCGCCCCCGTCGTAGCGGCCGGGGAACTCCTGCATGAGATAGAAGCTCTTGGTCAGGACGTGCTCCGGCGGTACCGGCACCAGCGGCGGCACGTCCATGCCCTCGATCAGCTCCCGCAGTCGCTGGGCGCCGGGACCGCCGGTCAGTCCGCCGCCCCCGACGCCCTGGTCGCGAGTGTCGAACAGGACGGTGCCGCCGTTCAGCATGTACCGGTTCAGCTTCTCGATCGCGGTCCCGGTCAGGCTGCGCTGTTCGGGCACGACCGGCCAGTAGAGCAGGGGGAAGAAGGCCAGCTCGTCGGTCTCGGGATCGACGCCCATGGCCCCGTCGGCTTCGACCGCCGTGCGGGTCCTGAGCACCTCCCCCAGCGCCTCCAGTCCTGCCTGGCTCGTGTCGTCGACCTCGGCCACGCCGGTTTCGACATAGGCGAGCCACAGGCCGTTGGCTGCGGTGAGGGCGAAGTCGTCGTCCTGGGCCCGGGCCGGGGGCGCCACGAAGGACGTGCCCAGGAAAGCCAGCGCCAGCGCCGTCAGCGCGGCGCCGGGGCTGCGGGGACGGGTCAGCAGCCCGCGAAGCGCGAGGGCCAGGGCCAGGTCGACGATGAGCAGGGCGAGCGCCGCCGCCAGCAGCCAGGGCATGAGGGGAACCTCGCCCCGGGTCTCGTAGCCGGTGACCGAAACACCCCTCGGCATCGGTCCCACGGGTTCGATCTGCCCGACCGCGGGGCCGAGATTGAGCGCACGGCGGCTGTCCTCCGTGCCGTAGAAGCCGGGCGGATGGCGGGGGCCGATCTCGACTTCCGTGAAGGCTGGTCCTGCGATCGGCAGCGCGGTCGGCGCCGGCGTGCCCAGCCTGCCGAACCCGTCGAGCGTCTGTACCGGGTCCATCGACGGCAGGTCGGCCGCGCCCGCAACCCCGCTGCTAAGCCCGACGATCCGTCGCAGCATCTCCACGTAAAGCCCGGACAGCGGCAAATTCGACCATTCCGGCCCGGCGGTCGTGTGGACGAGAACCAGCCAGCCCTGCCCGCGCCGCTCGGCGGTGACGAGCGGCGTGCCGTCGGCCAGCCTGACCCAGGTCTTGTCGGCGAGGTCCAGGGTCGGCTCGGCCAGGACCTGTCGTTGGATCCTCACCTCCGGCGAAATCGTCAGGCCGGCGAAGGGCTTGTCGGCTTCGAAGGGGGCAAGCGGCGCCGGCTCGCTCCAGGACAGGGCGCCCGACAGGATCCGGTCGCCCAGCCGGAGCTGGACCGGCACCAGAGGATCGGGGTTCGTCGCCAGTAGGGGTCCCGCGAAGCGGACCATGACGCCGCCCCGCTCGATCCACTGGCTCAGACGGTCCACCTCGTCCGGCCGGAACGCTCCCACGTCGGGGGCCATGAGAACGGCCAGCCCGCCCTCGATCAGGGTTCCGGCATCGCCGCGACGGATCTCGCTGAACGGCTCCAGCGCCCGTTCCAGGTAGTAGGTGTCCGACAGCAGGGGCTGATTCTCACCCTGGACGCTGCCGGAGACGATCCCGACCGGGCGTCGGGCCCAGCGTTCGTCCAGAAGCACGACCGCGCCCGCCGTCGCCTCGTTCTCGATCTCCATCCGCACGGCCTCGTTGCGCAGCTGTGCGGGCAGGGAAAAGCGCGTCTCGCCGGCGGTTTCGCCCGGCGGGAAGACGACAGGCTCGCGGGCGAGGATGCGTCCGTCGGAGGTTGCCAGCCGTACCGTCAGCGGGGTCGACTCCTCGATCGGTGCGGCGCGCAGCACCCGGGCGACGAGATCCGCGCCCTCGGTCGACGGCGGCATCAGCAGATGGGCCGTCCGCCCGGGCAGCGGCAGCACCGCCTCGGCGCTGCCCAGCCGCTGCAGGGCGGTGACGAAGCGTCCGGTCGATGGATCGCCCAGCCCGTCGCTCAGCCACACCGCATGGACAGATCCGTTCGCCTGCAGCCCGGCCAGCGCCCGCTCGGCGGCCGCGCGGTCCGTAGGCCAGGGGGACGGCGCCAGGGATTCGACCAGGCCCCGGGCATCGGACGGCCTCAGCAGTCCGGTCGCGGCGACCGGATCGCCATTGGGCAGGGGCGCGGTCGGCAGCAGGATCACCTCGCGCCCGGCCCGGTCGGCCCGCTCGATCACCTCGGTCATCAGGCGTTGCCTGTCGCCCCAGTCGCGGGCGGCGGCCCAGCCATTGTCGACGGCCAGCAGGACCGGTCCCCTGCCGGGCATCTCGGCACTCGGATTGAGAAGCGGCCGGGCAAGCGCGACGATCACCAGGGCGGCCAGGAAGAGGCGCAGCAGCAGGAGCCACCAGGGCGTCCGCTCGGGCGTCTCCTCCCGCGCGATCAGGTCCTGCAGCAGCCGGATCGCCGGGAATCTCAGCCGCCGCGGCGTCGGCGGGGTAACCCGGAGCAGCCAGTAGATAACCGGAAGGAGACCCAGGGCCAGCAGGATCCAGGGACTGAGAAAAACCAGCGATCCCAGGCTCAACATTGCCGTTCAGCCCTCCCGGGCGGTCGGTAGCGGCACCTCGGCAAGGGCGCCGTACAGGGCCAGAAGCGCCGTCTGGGGCGGGCGATCCGTGCGGTGGACGGCGAAGGTCCAGCCGGCGCTTCTGGCCAACGCCGCCAGCCCCTCCTGTTGCAGCCGAAGCCGTTCCAGATAGGCGTCGCGAATCGTCTCGACCCGGGGAACGAGGGTGTCCTGCTCGCCTTCCATTCCGGAGAAACGGATTCGGCCGCCAAATGGGAGTGTCGCTTCCGCCGGATCCAGGACCTGCAGCAGATGCCCCCGGACGGCACGCCCGGCGCAGGCATTGACGATCTGTTCCGTTTCGGCCAGCGGTGCAAGAAAGTCCCCGATCAGGACCAGCTCCGCATGGCGCGGCAACTGCTCTGGCCGGGGCGCCGCCGCCGGCTGCCGTTCGAGCATCGTGGCAAGCCGCGCGAGATTGGCCCGTCCGGATGCCGGCGGCGCATCGCCGCCCAGAAGCGCGATGCGCTCACCGGCCCGGTTCAGCAGTGAGGCGAGCGCCAGCAGCAGGATCTCCGCCCTTTCGCGCTTGGTGGGCAGGGCGGTTGCGGACCGGTACGCCATGGACGGGGTGCCGTCCCGCCAGAGCCAGACGCTCTGGGATGCCTCCCATTCCTGCTCGCGCACGAAGACCGCCTGTCGCTTGCCCGTCTGCCGCCAGTCGATCGCCTGGATCTGGTCTCCGGCATGATAGCGCCGGAACTGCCAGAAGCTGTCGCCCGTGCCGACCCGCCGACGGCCATGCACGCCCTGGGCGACCGTGGAGGCGACCCGCTCTGCCGCGACCAGCAGCGGCGGCAGGACCGCAGCCAGGGATTCGGCCTGCTGCTGCTTTCGGATGGGATCGGGAACAGCCAACGGAAACTCCCGCGCAGGCTACGCGAAGGGCGCGCACAGCCGGTCGATGATGTCGTCCATGCTGACGCCGTCCGCGCGGGCCGCGAAATTGAGCGCCATGCGGTGCTGCAGCACCGGCTTGGCGAGGAACAATACGTCGTCGACCGACGGCGCCAGCCGGCCTTCCAGAAGCGCCTTCGCCCGGCAGGCCAGCATCAGCGCCTGGCTTGCGCGCGGCCCCGGGCCCCAGGCGACGAGGCGCGGGATTTCCGGCAATTCGCTCGTGTCCGGCCGGCCGTTCCTCACCAGGGTCAGGATCGCTTCGACGACGCTGTCGCCCACGGGCACGCGACGCACCAGCTCCTGGGCCGCCTGCAACTCGGCGGGGGTAAGTATCGGTTCGACCTTCTCCTGCTCGATGCCGGTGGTGGCGATCAGCATGCGGCGTTCCGCATCCCGGTCCGGGTACCCGACATTGACCTGCATCAGGAAGCGGTCCAGCTGCGCCTCGGGCAAGGGATAGGTGCCCTCCTGCTCCAGAGGGTTCTGGGTCGCCAGCACGTGGAAGGGGCCCGGCAGTTGGTGATAGTGCCCCGCAACCGAGACCCGGTGCTCCTGCATCGCCTGCAGGAGGGCCGACTGGGTGCGCGGGCTCGCGCGGTTGATTTCGTCAGCCATCAGCAGCTGGCAGAAGATCGGCCCGGGGATGAAGCGGAACGATCGGCGCCCGGATTCGTCCTCCTCCAGCACTTCCGAGCCCAGAATGTCCGCCGGCATCAGGTCGGGCGTGCACTGGATCCGCCGGTCGTCGAGCCCCAGAACCGTGCCGAGCGTCTCGACCAGCCGGGTCTTCGCCAGCCCGGGCACGCCGATCAGGAGCACATGGCCGCCGGCGAGGAGCGTGATCAGGGTCTGGTCGACGACCTGCTGCTGTCCGAAGATGACGCGGCCGATCGCGGCGCGAACCTTCGCGAGACGCTCGCCCAACTGGTCCACGGCATGCGCGAGGGAGGGGCCGTCGGCGCCGGCGATCGACGAAACGAAGCTGGGAGCGTCTGTCACGGATGGTCTCCTGTTGGACGACTGCCTAGGACAGCCTAGACTGAAAACTATGGCGATTTTCCATAGCGACCAAGCCCCTGCGCCGGCTGCACCCGGCGACGGGGCGGGCTCCCCGGACCGCCGGCCGGGAACGGCGGCCTTCCGGCCCGGCAGCGGCGAGGAGCAATATGACATTCGAATCGCCCGCGACGGCACATGGTTCCATGAGGGGGCGCCGATCCGCCGGCCGGCCCTCGTAAAGCTGCTCGCCTCCGCGCTCAGGCGGGACGAGGCGGGGGACTACTGGCTGATCACCCCGGCAGAACGAGGGCGCCTCGTCGTCGAGGACGCGCCGTTCACGGCGGTCTCGGTGACCTGTCTCGGCGAGGGCGAGAGCCAGGTTCTCAGATTCGCGACGAACCTGGACCATGTGGTCGAGGCGGGGCCGGATCACCCGATTCGCGTTGATTTCGCCCCTGGCACGGGAGAACCCAGACCCTATGTACGGGTCACGGCCGGATCGAACGGGCTCGACGCGCTTGTCCTCCGTCCGGTTTACTATGAGTTGGCGGAGCGTGCGGTCGAACGGAACGGACGTCTGGGCGTATGGAGCAAGGGGATATTTTTTCCGTTGGACGAGAGACGGTAGGGCTCGACCGGGAGGAGCTGCGCCGCCGGCTGCTGCGTTTCGAGTCTCCGCTGCCGTCATCGCGACGGCGGGTCCGCGGCGACCACGATCTCAATCCCGGCATGCGCCCGCCCGCCCAGCTCCGTCCGGCGGCGGTGCTGGTTCCCGTCGTCGAACGGGAGGACGGGCTCAGGATCCTGCTCACCCGCCGAACCGATCATCTGGCCGCCCATGCCGGTCAGATCAGCTTCCCGGGCGGCGGGGTGGAACCCGAGGACGAGAACGAGATGGCCGCCGCGCTCCGCGAAACCGAGGAGGAGATCGGCCTGCCGCCGGAGCGGGTAGAGGTCGTGGGGCGGCTGGACACCTATGTCACCCGCAGCGGCTTCCGGATCGTGCCCTACGTCGGAATAATCCGGCCTCCCTTCACGTTGCGCCCCGACCCCTACGAGGTTGCCGAGGTTTTCGAGGTGCCGCTCGACATCGTGCTCGATCCGGGCAATCCGGAGCGGCACAGCCGGACGGTCCAGGGCACGCAACGGTACTTTTACGTCTTCCAGCACGAGGACAGGTTCATCTGGGGCGCCACGGCCGGAATCCTGGTCAATTTTCGCCAGGCGCTCATGTCCTGACCCATGGTCCCGAACGGAAAGAAGGCCCCAGTCGCACCGGAGGACGGTCGCCCGGATAGGCTGCCTGCGGCTGCCTGGCGCGACCGGCCGGAGACGCGGGCCGTCATCGCCGCGCTGGAGGCGGCGGGGGCAGGGCCCCGCTTCGTCGGCGGCTGCGTACGCGACACGCTGCTCGGGCGCCCGGTCGCCGATGTCGATATCGCAACGCCGCTCCGTCCCGAAGCGGTCATGGAGGCGCTTCGGCGGGCCGGCATCCGGGTTGTTCCGACCGGGCTCGACCACGGTACGGTGACCGCGGTCATCGGCGGGCAGCCCTTCGAGATCACGACCCTCAGGATCGACGTGGAGACGGATGGCCGGCATGCCGTCGTCGCGTTCACGGATGACTGGCGGACCGACGCCGCGAGGCGCGACTTCACGATGAACGCGCTGTCCGCGGACCCCGATGGCCGGATTCACGACTATTTCGGCGGCGTCGAGGATGCGCTGGCCGGGCGCGTGCGCTTCGTCGGCGATCCCGCGCAGCGCATGGACGAGGACGTCCTGCGCCTGTTGCGGCTGTTCCGCTTCCATGCCCATTACGGCAGGACGCCGATCGAGCCTGCGACCCTGGAGGCGGTCCGGCGCTTCGTGCCCCGGATCGCCGGACTTTCGGGCGAGAGAATCCGGGCCGAGCTGCTGAAACTTCTCTCCGCCCCCGACCCGGCCACGGCCTGGCGGGTCATGGCCGGCCTCGGAGTCGCCGAAGCGGTCCTGGGAGAGCCCGGAGACGCCGACCGGCTGGAGAGCCTGTCGAAGATCGAGCCCCGGCCCGATCCCCTGCTGCGGCTGGCTGCCCTCGTCACCCGGGCGGACAGCGCGGCGGCGCTGGCGCAGCGGCTCCGACTCTCGAACGCCGAGCGGGACCGTCTTCTCGCGGCGGTCCGGCCGATCGAGGGGCTTACCCCCGAGGTCACCGAATCCGATCTTGTCCGGACGATCTACCGCCACGGACGGGTCCGTGTCGTCGACCGCCTGCTGATCGCCGCAGCCGGAGAGCCGGAGGAGCGGCGCTGGCCCGCCCTGGCCGAGACCGCGCGCGGGGTCGGCGTGCCGGCCTTCCCCCTGCAGGGGCGCGACATCGTCGGGCTTGGCGTGCCGCCGGGCCCGAAGGTGGGCGGGCTGCTGGCGGCGGTCGAAAGATGGTGGCTCGACGGCGGCCTGGCCGCCGGCCGGGAAGCCTGCCTTGCCGAGGCGCGGCGGCTCGTCGCGTCGGCGCGGGCCTGATTCGCGTTCCGCAGGCGGCCGGATTTTACGGCCAGTGCACGACGGGGGGCAGCGACATCAGGATCGCCTCCACGTTGCCGCCGGTCTTCAGCCCGAACAGGGTGCCGCGATCGTAGAGCAGGTTGAACTCGACATAGCGGCCGCGGCGCTTGAGCTGGTGCTCGCGCTCCTCGGCGGTCCAGGGACGGTCCATGTGCTGCCTGACCAGCTTGGGGTAGACCTCGAGGAAGGCCTGGCCGACGTCGCGGGTGAAGGCGAAGTCCCGCTCCCAGTCGCCCGAATCCAGGTGGTCGTAGAAGATGCCGCCGACGCCGCGGGGTTCGTTGCGGTGCTTCAGGAAGAAATATTCGTCGCACCACTCCTTGAAGCGCGGATAGTAGTTCGGGTCGTGGCGGTCGCAGGCCTCCCGGAGAGCGCCATGGAAGGCAGCGGTGTCCGCATCGTCCGGGAACATGGGCGTCAGGTCCGCCCCGCCCCCGAACCAGCCGGACGAAGTGACGATGAATCGGGTGTTCATGTGCGCGGCCGGGACCAGCGGGCTTTGCGGATGGACGACGACGCTGACGCCCGATGCCCAGAAGCGCCCGCCCGATTCCGCGGCGCCGGGCATGGTTCTCGCGAAGTCGGGCGAGAATTCGCCGAAAACGGTCGAGATGTTGACCCCGACCTTCTCGAACACCCGGCCCCTCATGATCGACATCACGCCGCCGCCGCCGCCCGGACGGTCCCAGGCCTTGCGCTCGAACCTCCCGGGCGGGCGATCCGCCATCTGGCCGGCATGCGCATCCTCGATGCGTTCGAATTCGGCGCAAAGCCGGTCGCGCAGGGTCGTGAACCATTCGGCGGCACGATCCTTGCGGTCCTGGGCGTCGGTTGTCGGGTTCATGGTCGGTCCTTGCCGATGACGGTGATCCGGAAATCCCGCGGATACGACCGGCTGAGGTCCGCCCCCTGCAAGAAAAAAATGCGGCGGCCCCGGCCGGGCCCGCCGCAGGATCGCCCCCTTATCCAGGGTACCTCGTCAGAAATTGAAACCGACGCCGACGCTGTAGGCGAAGGAGCCGTCGTCGAAGGCGTTGTCGATATCGGAGAAGCTGTCGAAGAGGAACTGGTACTCGGCCTGGCCGAACACGAAGGTCTTCGGATTCACGAAGTAGCGGACGCCGACTTCCGGACCGGCGATGAAGCCTTCGTCCGTCGTGTCGCCGTAGAGATAGCCGACATTCAGGCCGACGAAGGGCCGCCAGACGCCGAGATCGAAGTTGTAGAGGGCGCCGACCCGGGTCGACCCGTTCCAGGCCGAGTCGTCGTCGCCGGGATCGGCATAGAGCACAGATTGCCGGATATTCAGCATGACCTCGTCGGTCAGG